>NZ_JBNARB010000018.1:0-50178 GCF_049723235.1 Thermovenabulum sp.
AAAATAAGAATGGAGGTAGCACAATGAAAATTGCCGTTGCCAGCGACCATGGAGGGTATGAATTAAAGGAAAAAGTGGTGGAATTTTTAAAGGAAAAAGGGTATGACTTCCAGGATTTTGGGACATTCTCAAAGGAATCGGTGGATTACCCCGATATGGCTTTAATAGTGGCGGAAAAAGTAGCAAAGGGAGAATTCGAAAGGGGTATACTCATTTGTGGAACGGGAATAGGTATATCCATAGCAGCGAATAAGGTGAAAGGTATCCGGGCTGCCCTGTGCAATGATGTATACTCGGCCCGCATGTCCCGCCTGCACAATGATGCAAATATTCTGGCTATGGGAGGGCGGGTAATTGGACCGGGACTTGCCCTTTTGATTGTGGAAGAATGGTTAAAAACTCCCTTCGAGGGAGGAAGGCATAAAGTAAGAGTTGATAAAATTACAAAATACGAACAGGGACAAAATTAAAAAAAAAAGAGGTGATTTTATGGATATTTTAAGAGTGGTGGATCCCGAGATAGCTGAAGCTATAGACAAGGAACTTTTAAGGCAGCAATACAAACTGGAAATGATAGCCTCGGAAAATTTTACGAGTAAAGCAGTAATGGAGGCCCAGGGGACAATCCTTACAAACAAATATGCGGAGGGGTATCCGGGCAAAAGGTATTACGGAGGATGCGAGTATGTGGATATAGTTGAGGAATTAGCAAGGCAGAGGGCGGCAAAACTTTTCGGGGCCGAACACGTAAATGTACAGCCCCATTCCGGTTCTCAGGCAAATATGGCTGTATATTTTGCTTTTTTAACACCCGGAGACACGGTAATGGGAATGAACCTGGCTCATGGAGGACATCTAACCCATGGCAGTCCCGTCAATATCTCGGGAAAGTATTTTAATTTTGTACCTTACGGGGTTTCAAAAGAGACGGGGTATATAGATTACGATGAGGTGGAAAGGCTGGCCTTGGAGCATAAACCCAAGATGATAGTGGCGGGGGCAAGCGCTTATCCCAGGATTATAGATTTCGTCAGGATGTCCGAAATTGCAAAAAAAGTAGGAGCTTATTTAATGGTGGATATGGCTCACATAGCCGGGTTGGTTGCAGCGGGACTTCATCCAAGCCCCGTGCCCGTTTCCGATTTTGTAACAACTACTACCCACAAAACCCTTCGGGGTCCCAGGGGTGGTATGATTCTTTGCAAAAAAGAGTACGCTCAGGCTATTGATAAAGCAATATTCCCCGGGATTCAGGGCGGGCCGCTGATGCACGTTATTGCAGCAAAAGCGGTTTGTTTAAAAGAAGCCTTATCGGAAGAATTCAGGTTCTATCAGGAACAGGTGGTTAAAAATGCAAAAGCTCTGGCGAAATGCCTTTTGGACAAAGGTTATCAGCTGGTTTCCGGAGGTACGGATAACCATTTGATCCTGGTAGATTTGAGGAATAAAAACCTGACGGGGCTGGAAGCAGAAAAATATTTGGATGAGGTGGGAATTACTGTAAATAAGAATGCCATACCCTATGACCCGCAAAAGCCCAATGTCACCAGCGGTATAAGGATAGGAACTCCTGCACTTACTTCAAGAGGAATGAAAGAAAAAGAGATGGAAGAGATTGCAGAACTCATTGATATAGCCCTTACTGCTAAGGGAGATGAAATAAAGGTGGCGAAAGTAAGAAAAGCGGTAAAGGTACTTTGCGAAAGGTATCCTCTATATAAAAAAGATTAAATTTATTTTAGAAACGGAGGTATATTATAGTGAAAAAAGTATTTGTTTTTGACCATCCCCTTATCCAGCATAAATTGGCCCTGATAAGGGATGAAAACACGGGGGCAAAGGAGTTCAGGGAACTGGTGGAGGAGCTGGCTATGTTGATGGCTTATGAAGTTACCCGGGATTTGCCCTTGGAAGAAGTAGAAATAAAGACCCCCATTGGCCCCTGCAAGGCCAGGATGATATCCGGGAAAAAAATCGGTATTGTGCCTATTTTGAGAGCAGGACTTGGAATGGTAAACGGGCTTTTAAAACTGATTCCGGCAGCAAAAGTCGGGCATATAGGACTTTACAGGGATCCTGATACCTTGAAGCCGGTGGAGTATTATTGCAAGCTTCCTCAGGATGTTCATGAAAGGGATTTAATAATACTTGATCCGATGCTGGCGACAGGCGGGTCCGCTACTATGGCGGTGGACTATTTGAAAGAGAGAGGAGCCAGCAGCATAAAATTGATGTGTCTGATAGCTGCTCCCGAAGGGATTGAAGCTGTCCATTCAAAACACCCGGACGTAGATATTTATACCGCTGCTGTAGATGAGAGATTGAACGACCATGGCTACATAGTGCCGGGTTTGGGAGATGCGGGAGATAGGCTTTTTGGCACAAAGTAAAAAGAAGGTTTTAGCATGAGGCCATCCTGGGATAATTATTTTATGGAAATTGCGACGGTAGTATCCACAAGGTCCACCTGTTTGAGGAGAAGGGTTGGAGCGGTCCTGGTAAAGGACAAACACATAGTGGCTACCGGTTACAACGGCGCTCCCTCGGGATTAGCCCACTGTGAAGAGATAGGGTGTTTGAGGGAAAAATTAGGGGTACCGTCAGGGGAACGCCATGAGCTCTGCAGGGGATTACACGCGGAGCAAAATGCGATAATTCAGGCTGCTGCCCTGGGAAGCAGTATAAAAGGGGCGACTCTTTACGTGACCACAAGGCCCTGTATTTTATGTGCAAAAATGTTAATTAATGCAGGAGTTAAAAGAATAGTATTTAAAGGAGAATATCCGGACGAGTTTGCCGTAAACCTTCTAAAAGAGGCTGGAATCCTTCTTTTGCAGTATAATGAAAATTGACAAATCGGGGGGCCTGGACTAAAATAAAAGAGATAAAGACGAAAAGGAGCGATTTTCGTGCCTAAGTATTTGTACGCCTTTTTCATGGCAGCAGCCCTCTCGTATATTTTTACACCTTTTGCCATGAAACTGGCATGGAAATTGGGGGCTATAGATGTCCCAAAGGACACAAGAAGGGTTCATAAAAAGCCCATACCCAGATTGGGCGGTCTTGCTATTTTTGCGGGATTTACTCTTGCGGCATTTTTGACCTTACCGCTGAAAAATCCTTCGGTAATGGGAATACTTATTGGTTCATCGGTAATTGTAGCGGTAGGTATCTTAGACGATATTTACTGTCTTTCACCCAAGGTAAAATTGCTTTTACAAATAGTTGCTGCTTTAATACCCGTGGCTTTTGGCATAAGGGTAGAATGGGTGACAAATCCTTTCGGCGGTATGCTATATATAGGGAAGTACAGCATAATCATTACGCTTTTCTGGATAGTTGGTATTACCAATACCCTGAATTTTATTGATGGCCTGGATGGGCTGGCAGCCGGTATATCTGCAATTGCTTCTATCACCATGTTATTGGTCAATTTGAACTTAAAACAGGGAAATCCGGTAATTTTTACTGCTCTTCTGGCAGGAGCATGTATCGGCTTTTTGCCCTTCAATTTTAACCCGGCAAAAATTTTTATGGGCGATACCGGAGCAATGTTTCTGGGATTTGTCCTTTCATCGGTAGCCGTAGATGCAGCGGTAAAAAGCGCTACTGTGGTAGCGTTAATCGTCCCCATGCTCGCTTTGGGGCTTCCCATTTTCGATACGGCTTTTGCCATTGTGAGGAGATTTATGAACGGCAAACCCATTATGCAGGCGGACAGGGGACATATCCATCATCGCTTAATTGATAACGGGCTTTCCCAGAAGCAGGCGGTTATATTCCTTTATGCCATGAGTTTGGTCCTCGGCCTTTGTGCCGTGTTGATGGTAAAAATAGGAATGAAGGAAGCTTTACTTGCTTTAACAATAGGATTGTTTACCTTCTCCTATACCGGGAAGATGCTGTTGAATTCCCAGAGCAAAAAATCCGAGGGTATGTAAAGGGGAATGAAAATTGGATAAGATAAAGGTAATATCGGTTTTCGGAACAAGACCTGAAGCTATTAAAATGGCCCCTCTTGTGAAGGAACTGGAGAAATCCGAATTCTTTGAGAGCAGGGTTGCAGTAACAGCTCAACACCGGGAGATGCTCGACCAGGTGTTGAGCCTTTTTGATGTAAAGCCCGATTACGATCTGGATATAATGAAGCACAGGCAAAGCCTTTCGGAGATCACCTGCAATGCTCTGAAAGGCTTAGAGGAAATTTTTATAAAGGAAAAGCCCGATTTGGTCCTGGTTCACGGAGACACTACCACCACCTTTGCAGGGGCACTGGCAGCTTTTTACTCTCAAATCAAAGTGGCCCATGTGGAAGCGGGTTTGAGAACTCACAACAAATGGCTTCCCTTTCCGGAGGAGATGAATAGAAAACTTACCGGTGCAATAGCCGATCTTCATTTTGCTCCAACAAAAACCGCAAAAGAGAACCTTTTAAGGGAAGGGGTTAAAGAGGAAAGTATATTCGTGACGGGGAATACCGTTATAGATGCTTTAAAAACCACCGTGCGAGAGGATTACATTTTCAGGAATGATGTTTTAAACAAAATTGATTACAAACGAAAAAGGGTAATCCTGGTTACAGCCCACAGGCGCGAGAACTGGGGAGTACCCTTGGAGCAAATTTGCCTTGGACTTAAACACCTGTCGGCGGAAAAGGATGTATGCATCGTTTACCCGGTACATTTAAATCCTGCAGTCTGGGATACCGTTCACCGGGTGCTGCAGGGTCTGGAAAACGTCATTTTGCTTGAGCCCCTTGATACCGACGAACTTCACAACCTCATGGCTAAATCCTTCTTTGTGCTGACCGATTCGGGTGGTTTGCAAGAAGAAGCCCCCTCCTTGGGAAAGCCGGTGCTGGTTTTAAGGAATGAAACCGAAAGACCGGAGGCTGTAAAAGCCGGTACGGTTAAGGTTATAGGAACGAGCTGTGAAAATATTTTAAAACACGCCCGGATTTTACTTTATGATCAAAAAGAATACATGAAAATGGCCAGTGCGGTGAACCCTTACGGGGACGGCTTTGCATCCAAAAGGATTGTAGAAAGCATCCTTTACCATTTTGGTATTAGAAGCAAAAGACCCGAGGAATTTGAACCTGAGGGATAAAGTTACCCGTTACCATAAGATATTGAGAAGGAATATATTATATTTAAGGTATATTCCTTCTTTTTTTTAAAGCTTTCGTTATTAAAAAATTCTTCTTTTTTCTAGGAATATTTTACGAATTAATAATCTGGTATAATTAATTTATAAATTTTATTTTTATTGATTTAATTCGTCTTTTGGGAGGAAAAAATGGAATTTAACTCAATTAACGAAAGGGTTAAGAGCATAAAAAATGAAAAAGAGAGATTGAATGAATTTATTGAAGAATACAAACCTTTTATTGCATCCTGTGTAGAAAGCATTACGGGGAGAAAAGTAGAGTATGGGTGCGATGATGAATTGAGCATTGCCTTGATGGCATTTAATGAGGCTATAGTTAAGTACGATATTGATAAAGGAAATTTTCTTTCCTTTGCAAGAGGAGTTATAAAAAACAGGTTGATAGACTATTACCGGAAGGAACGAAGGGAAAAGTCAAAGATATTGTATTTGTCAAAGGATGAGGAGGAAGAGGACGAAGAAGCTTTTGATAAAATGAGCTCGGCTCGTTCCCTGGAGATATATGAGGAGAAAGAAATTTCTTATCTAAGAAGGCTGGAGATCGAAGCTTTCAAAAAAGAATTAGAGGATTTTGGTATTAATTTATTCGATGTAGCAAAGAGCTCGCCCAAGATAAAGGCTACGAAAAAAGAGTGCAGCAGGATAATCCACTTCATTCTTGAAAACAAGGATTTGCTGGAAGTAATTATAAAAAAGAAATATCTTCCTGTAGAAAAAATCGCTTCGGGGATGAAAATACATAGAAAAAAAATAGAGAGGTGTCGAAATTATATAATAGCAGGGGTTTTGATATTGAAAGGAGATTATAATTATCTGAGAGAATACATTGACTGGAGGTTTGAAGATTGAAAGGTATAATCCTCGAAATAAAAGGGAATAGTGCGGTAGTTTTATGTAAGGATGGGGATTTTAAGGTAATAAAATTAAAAAACGGGTGCATTTACAATGTGGGCGAAGAGGTGGAGGTTGAAAACATCGGTGTAAGCCGTTTTTTGAAAAATTACGCCCTATCTGCAGCGGTTTTTTTGGCAATTTGCCTTATTGCGGTTTCCTTATATTACGCCGTAATGACACCGGCCTTTTACGTTTCAATAGATATTAATCCCAGTTTGGAATTCGGAGTAAACAGATTGGGCAGGGTGGTGGATGTAAAATTTTACAATGATGACAGTGCCCGGCTTGTAGAAGACAAAAATATATTTAAAAACAAGCCTTTAGAGGATGCGGTCAGGATATTTATAGACAGGGCAAAGATGGGAAAATACTTGGATGGAGAAAACCCGGCAGTGATGTTTACCATTTCCCGGAGGGATAGAGGAAAAAATACTGAAAAGATTAAAGAAGCATTAAAAAATGCCGTAAAAGAGGCGGCAAACAAAGAGATCAGGGCGAGTGAAGGTAGTGTTAAAATGTTGGTGCAGTCTTCGCCCCTTACGATGGCACAGGATACCTCAAAGGATACGAAGGACGTGGAAATTATTATTGAAGAAGTTTCCATTAAAAAGCATGACGATGCAAGAAAAATGGGCATTTCACCGGGAAAACTTTATATTTACGAAAAGATTAAGGAAAAAAATCCCGGGATAACCTTAGAAGAAGTGAAAAATAAGCCTATAAAGAATCTCTTAAAGGAGATAAAGAATGAGAATAAAGAAATTCTGGGGGGAGAGAAGTCCCAGAAAAAGGGTGATGAAAAGGATATAGAGAAAGATAAGAATGAAAACGTGGATGAAAAAGAGAATACCGAAGGAAAGAATAACGGAGGGGCAAAAAAAGTTTTAGAAATGAACACTTCGGGGCAGGAAAAAGAAATCCCCATTGATAAGAAAGATGATATAAAAGAAAATTTGATTAGGAAAATTAATTTAAAGGAAAGATTTAATAATAAAATCGATGAAAATTTAATTGAAGAAAAAAATAAAAAAGGGTTTTTGAAAAATATTTTTGAAAAAAGATAAAGGGCAGTAAATTATAATGGAAATTAAATTATGATTGATATAGAAAATTTTTTTAATAAACTTAGTGCAACTTATCACTATCACAAAATATGTAATTTAACCGGGTAAATTGATAAATTAAACTGGAAAGTTAAAATAAAATAAAATTTTTTAAGATAAAATGCGGTTTGAATTTTTTTTTTAATTATTGTATAATTACGCATATGAAAGAACCAAAATCCCTGCAGAAAATATTTCAAATATTACAAATTGGGTTTAATTTTGCATTGCCGATAGGCGCTGGTGCATATTTTGGAGCTTTTTTGGATAGAAAATTAAAAACCGAGATATTATTTTTATTAATAGGCACGGTTCTCGGAATTATTTCCGGGATAGCCAGTGCTTATCGAATACTGTCAGAAGAATTCAGGAAAAAGCCCAAATAACCTATGATATAAAGGAGGTGTTGATTATTGAAGGAGTACCTGGATGATATAAAGGAGACCGAGCAGAAGGCAAAATACATTATAGAGGAAGCAGAGAAGGAAGCTAAAGCTCGAATAAATAAGGCGAATGAGGAAGCGGAAGAATTTTTACTGAAGGTTAGAAAGGAAGCTGAGGAGAAGGGAGCTTTACTTTTGGAGGAGGCTCGCGGGGAAGCTAAAAAAGAGGTTGAAAGGATTAAAAGGATGTATGATGAGAAAATTCGTGAAATTTTAAACAATACCAGACCCAGGATAGAAAAAGCCTCCGAATTAATTCTGGAAAAGGTAGTGAATTTCTATGGCAATAGTTAAAATGAAAAAAATGCACCTTTTTGGGCTTAAGAAGGAGAAGTATATCCTTTTGGATGTGCTTCAGAAACTTGGTTCTGCGGAGATCATTGATTTGAAGGAAGAAGAGGAACTCAGGGATTTTGGTAGGGAAATCAGCGAAATAGATGCAAAATTGAACAAATTAAAGTTTGCCATTGAACTTGTAAGACCCTTTGTAAAAGAGCAAAATATTCTTTTTACGGGTAAACCTAAAATATCCAAGCAAGACCTCTCACAGCTCATCAGCAAAGAAGATGAGTATTTTTCAGTTATAGACAAGTTAAGTGAATACGACAGGAAACTATCCCAATTAAAAGGAGAAGAAGCAAAGGTAAAAAACAGCATAGATTTTCTTTTGCCCTGGGAAAAGATGGATATACCGTTGCAGGAACTGGGTGAAACCCGAAGGGCAAAATTTGTAGCCGGGTCGATTCCTGCACGAGTATATAATGACTTTATATCAAAAATGAGAGAAGGGGAACTTCCTGCAGAAGCAATATTAATAAACGAAGGTAAGGATGAATCCTATATTTTAATTGCATATCACAAGGATGCAGAAGATAGGGTGGAAGGAATATTAAAGGATTTTTCTGTTAATATATACGATTTTGCTGAATTTAATGGGACACCTGCTGAAGCAGTAGCGAAATTAAAGGAAAAGCTATCGGAAATTGAAAAATCAAGGGGTAAAATACACGAGGAAATAAAAAACCTCAGCGAGTATTTAATGACTTTCAAGATTTTATACGATTATTATGCGAATGAAAAGGAAAAAAGGCTCAGCTATTACCGGGCTCAGGATACTGAAAGTAGTTTTTACATGCAGGCCTGGGTACCCGAACCTGAAGTAGAAAAAGTAGAGCATCAATTAAAGAATGCCAGCGATGCAATTTATGTGGATTTTGAAGATCCCGCTGAGGATGAAAACTTCCCGGTACTTCTTAAAAACCCGAGGATTGTCACACCCTTCGAGCTGGTTACAGAACTTTACAGCCTCCCCGATCCCAGGGGTATAGACCCAAATATTTTTATGGCACCTTTCTACTTTGTATTTTTTGGCATGATGGTGAGCGATGCAGGATATGGACTTGTGTTATCCCTGCTTTCCGGCTTTGCAATGATGAAACTGAAAATATCCGGCATGGCCAGGAAACTGGTAGAACTTTTATTCTTAGGAGGAATTTCTACATTTATCTGGGGAGCCATATTCGGCAGCTGGTTTGGCGATTTGATAAAATTGCCGCCTCTATGGCTTAACCCATTAGATAATCCTTTAGCGGTGATGTACCTTAGCTTTGCTTTAGGATTGATTCAGATTTACTTCGGAATAATTCTGAGCGCTTATAAAAATATAAGAAACGGTAAAATGGCAGATGCCTTGATGGACCAGGGTTTGTGGCTGGTTTTCTTAAGCGGGCTTGTTATGTTTGCTTTTCCGCAAACAGCCGGTTTTGCAAAGTACATTGCAATGGCCGGGGCTATTGGCCTGGTATTAACCCAGGGGAGAACGCAAAGAAGTGTAATAAAAAAGTTCACTTCCGGACTCTTGAGCCTGTACAATGTTACCGGTTATTTAAGTGATGTCCTGTCCTATTCAAGACTTCTGGCTTTAGGCCTCGCCACCGGAGTTATAGCAATGGTAATAAATACCATGGCAAGACTGGTGGGGGTAAATTTAATAGGGTATATTTTCATGTTTGTGATAATGGCGGGAGGACATCTATTTAACGTTGCGGTAAACGCACTGGGTGCTTATGTTCACAGCAGCCGTCTCCAGTATATTGAGTTTTTCAGCAAATTTTACGATGGCGGTGGAAAACCTTTCGACCCGTTAAGGGTTAAAACCAATTACGTGGATATAAATGAATGATATAAATGAATAAAAAATTACATTTTCATCTTAAGGAGGAGGTACATTATGGAAATCACAATTGGTCAAGTAATTGCACTATTGGGAGCTGCTATGGCGGTATTTTTGCCGGGTGTGGGTTCGGCAAAAGGAGTAGGAATGGTGGGTGAAGCTGCTGCAGGAGTGGTAACGGAAGACCCCAATAAATTCAGCCAGACTCTTATCTTACAGGCACTTCCCGGTACGCAGGGCATTTACGGACTTTTGACGGGGTTCGTAGCCATGCAGAAAATTGGATTACTTGGCGGAGGGCTGGTATCGCTTAATATCTATCAGGGCTTACTGGTTTTCGCAGCATGCCTTCCCATTGCAATAGTAGGGCTTCTTTCAGCCATTGCCCAGGCGAGAGCTGCAGCAGCCGGTGTAGGTATTATTGCGAAAAGGCCCGAAGAACTGGCAAAAGGTATTACCTACGCAGCTATGGTTGAAACCTATGCGGTTCTTTCACTCCTTGCCTCAATACTCATGCTCTTTGGCATTAAATTTTAAGGAGTGCTTAAAATGCAGGGAATAACGAGGATAAAGGAAAAGATAATGGAGGAGGCCGAAAAGGAAAAGGCCAGAATACTGAGCGAAGCAGAAAAAAAAGCTGAAGAGATTTTTGAAAAGGCAAAAAGAAAAGCCGAAGAAATAGAGCACACCCTGTTGGAGAAAGCTAAAAAGCAGGCAGAAGAGGAAAAAAGGAAAATAATTTCCATGGCGGAACTGGAAGAGAAAAAGAGGCTTTTGCAGGCAAAGCAGGAAATCATAGATCTGGTTTTTAAAGAGGCCGAGGATAAAATAAGGCAAATGGAGGAAGAAAGATATAAGAAACTTTTCTTTGAAATGTTGATAGAAAGTGCAGAAGGCGATGAAGAACTGATAATTGCAGAAAACGATAGATCAAGGATTACGGAAGACTTTCTTAAAAAAGTAAATGAAGAATTAGTAAAAAAAGGCAAGAAAGGAAATTTGAAAATAGTCTCATTTTCCAAGGATATTACCGGAGGCTTTATCCTCAGGTCAAAAAACGTAGAAATTAACGGCAGCTTTGACTATCTGGTTTCCATTAAGAGGGAAGAGCTGGAGACCGAAATAGCAAGAATCCTTTTTGAGGAGTGATAATATGCCGAAGGAGCAAGAATTTCTGTATGCCTCCGGCAGAATAAGGTATCTGGAAACTAAACTTTTAAATAAAAACCTCGTAGACAGGTTAATGGAAGCCGAGTCGGTAGAAGGGGTAATAAAAGCTCTTGGCGACACCGCTTACGCCGAGGATTTCGGAGAAATAGATAACATTTATGAATTTGAAGAGGTTCTGGAAAATAATTTATTAAAGACGTTAAAAACCATTTCCGATTCCATTAAAGATAACAGGATAATAAGGTATTTTACATTGAAGTACGATTACCACAACCTGAAAGTATGCGTTAAAGGAAAAATAATGGGGGACTTAAAAAAAGAGTATTTTTCAAAATTGGGTTTACCCGCAGAACACTATATAAAGTTTGCTTATGAAGAAAAATCCGATGAACTGCCGAAGAATATTCAGGATGCTTTTAATAAGGCGATGGCAATTTACGAAGAAACTCTCGATCCTCAGCAAATAGATATTTATCTGGACAAAGTTTTATTCGAGGAGTTAGAAAGCATTGTAAAGGATATTAAAGATCCCTTTTTAGAGGGATACCACAAAGCTTATGTGGATTTATTAAATATAAAAACCTTTGTAAGGGTTAAAAACATGAATATGGATTTACGGGTACTTTTAAAGGCATTATTGCCGGGAGGAAGCATACCCGTAGAATTCTTTGAGAAAAAATTTCAGGAACCTATTGAGGAACTGGCAGAATCACTATCTTCAAAGGACTATTACGGTGTAATTAAGGAAGGAATAGAAAACTGGATGGAAACAAAAAATCCATCCCATTATGAGAAACTTATGGATAATTATCTCATCAATTATTTGAAGAAAGGGCTTTATAAACCCTTCGGTATAGAACCGGTGATAGGGTATTTGGGAGCCAAGGAACATGAAATAAAGGTTTTAAGAATTATTCTGGTAGGGAAGATAAATGGGATTAAGGAAGATTTTATAGAGGAGAGGTTGAGAGAACTTTATGTATAAGATAGGAGTTATCGGGGATAAGGATACGGTACTTTCCTTCAAATCCATAGGAGTAGACACCTTCCCTGCCATAGACGAGAAGGAAGCTTATGAAAAATTGCTTAAACTTTCCAAGGAAAATTACGCGGTAATATTTGTCACGGAACAGCTGGCAGCAAAAATGGAAGATAAATTAAGCGTTTTTAGAGAGAAGTTACTGCCTATAATTACATTAATTCCGAGCAACAGAGGTACGCTGGGCATTGGGATTAACAGTGTTAAGAAATCTGTGGAAAAAGCTATTGGAGTAGATATCATATTTGAAAGAGAGGGAAGGGAATGAGCCAGGGTGTAGTAGTCAAGGTTTCCGGTCCGCTGGTAGTAGCCACCAATTTGCCCGAAGCAAAGATGTTCGACGTGGTAAGGGTAGGGCATCAGGGACTTATTGGGGAAGTTATCGAAATAAGAGGAGAAAGGGTATCCATTCAGGTTTACGAAGAAACTTCGGGAATTGGACCAGGCGACCCTGTGGTATCAACAGGGCAGCCTCTCAGCGTAGAATTGGGACCGGGAATGCTTGAAGGCATTTTTGATGGTATTCAAAGACCTCTTGATGTGATCGTAAATCGAGCTGGCAGCTTTATTACAAGAGGTATAGATGTTCCCGCATTGAACAGGGAAAAGAAGTGGTATTTTAAACCTGTAGCGAAAAAGGGAGATAGGGTTACCGGCGGAGATATCCTGGGTACAGTCCAGGAAACCGTCATCGTAGAGCACAGGATAATGGTTCCCCCTTATGTAGAGGGAGTGGTAGAGGAAATAAAGGAAGGGGAATTCACGGTTACCGAAGTTGTTGCTAAAATAAGAAAAGATGATGGTACCGTAGTTGATGTAACAATGATGCAAAAATGGCCCGTTCGAAAGACGAGGCCCTATAAACAAAAACTTCCCCCCGAAATCCCCATGGCAACGGGGCAAAGGGTTATAGATACTTTGTTTCCGGTAACAAAGGGAGGAACCGCCTGTATACCGGGGCCCTTCGGAAGCGGAAAGACCGTTGTCCAGCATCAGTTAGCAAAGTGGGCGGATGCGGAAATAGTAGTTTATATAGGGTGCGGTGAGCGCGGTAACGAGATGACGGACGTATTGATGGAGTTCCCCGAATTGAAGGACCCGAAAACGGGAGAACCCCTTATGAAACGAACTGTACTCATTGCCAATACCTCTAACATGCCGGTAGCAGCCCGCGAAGCTTCCATTTACACCGGTATTACCATTGCAGAATATTTCAGGGATATGGGATACAGCGTAGCACTTATGGCGGACTCTACATCTCGATGGGCAGAAGCTTTAAGGGAAATGTCGGGACGACTTGAAGAAATGCCCGGTGAAGAGGGTTATCCTGCATATCTGTCAAGGCGCTTGGCGGAGTTTTACGAAAGAGCGGGCAGGGTAATTTGTCTTGGTAAGGATGAAAGAGAAGGGGCGCTTACCGTAGTAGGTGCGGTTTCACCGCCCGGCGGAGACCTTTCCGAGCCGGTTACTCAGGCTACCCTCAGGGTAGTGAAGGTATTCTGGGCCCTTGATGCACAGCTGGCTTATGCGAGACATTTCCCAGCAATAAACTGGTTGACCAGCTACTCCCTGTATTCGGATACCGTAGAAAAGTATATGAACGGTAAGATAGACAGGAGCTGGGGAGAATTAAGGGCAACGGCCATCCGGTTATTGCAGGATGAAGCTAACCTTCAGGAAATCGTGAGGTTGGTAGGTATAGATGCGCTTTCCACCAAAGATAGGCTTATACTGGAAGTAGCCCGTTCCATAAGGGAAGATTTCCTGCATCAAAACGCTTTTCACGAAGTGGATACCTACACCTCCCTTCAAAAGCAATTCAGGATGCTGAAATTAATACTTTTATTCTACGAGGAAGCACAGAAGGCTCTGGATAAAGGAGCACCTTTTGTAAAACTGGAAAAACTTCCGGTCAGGGAAAGAATAGCCAGGGCAAAGTACGTAAAAGAAGAGGATATTGCAATTTTCGACGAAATTGAAGAGCAAATTAAGGAAGAAATCGCAGGGCTCCTCGAAGGGGGTGAAGTATATGCTTAAGGAATATAAAACGGCAAGGGAAATAGCGGGCCCTCTAATGCTTGTGGAAGGTGTGGAAGGAGTAAAATACAACGAGCTCGTGGAGATTGAGACCGGCCAGGGGGAAATAAGGAGGGGCCAGGTTCTGGAAGTAAACGGAGATAAAGCACTCGTTCAGCTTTTTGAAGGTTCTACCGGGCTTAATATAAATGACTGTAAAGTAAGATTCCTTGGGAAAAGCATAGAACTCGGCGTTTCCCTGGATATGCTGGGCAGGGTTTTTGATGGTTTCGGAAGACCGAAGGACAATGGCCCCAAGATAATACCGGAAAAGAAATTGGATATTAACGGCAACCCTATAAACCCTGCGGCAAGGGATTATCCTTCCGAATTTATTCAAACGGGTATTTCCGCCATTGACGGCTTGAATACTCTGGTAAGAGGACAAAAACTTCCTATTTTCTCGGGATCCGGTCTTCCCCATTCTCAGTTAGCAGCTCAAATAGCAAGACAGGCAAAGGTACTGGGGACGGAAAGTAAGTTTGCGGTAGTTTTTGCAGCCATGGGTATCACCTTTGAAGAAGCCGATTACTTCATAAGCGATTTTAAGAGAACCGGGGCAATCGATCGTTCGGTGCTTTTTATAAACCTTGCCAATGACCCGGCTATTGAAAGGATCGCTACTCCGAGAATGGCCCTTACCTGTGCCGAGTATTTAGCTTACGAAAAGGATATGCACGTTCTCGTTATATTAACGGATATGACCAACTACTGCGAAGCGTTGAGGGAAGTTTCAGCAGCAAGAAAGGAAGTGCCCGGAAGAAGGGGGTATCCTGGGTATCTTTATACCGACCTTTCCACCATTTACGAACGAGCGGGAAGGATAAGGGGCAAAAATGGGTCAATTACTCAAATCCCTATATTGACCATGCCGGAAGACGATAAAACCCATCCCATCCCCGACCTGACGGGTTACATCACCGAAGGCCAGATTATTTTGAGCAGGGAACTTTTCAGAAAGGGCATATATCCTCCAATCGACGTTCTGCCATCCCTTTCCCGTTTGAAGGATAAGGGAATAGGCCGCGGGAAGACGAGAGAGGATCATGCGGATACCATGAACCAGCTTTTTGCTTCCTATGCCCGGGGTAAACAGGCAAAGGAATTAGCGGTAATCCTTGGTGAAGCTGCACTGTCAGATACCGATAAACTTTACGCAAAATTTGCGGATGAATTCGAAAGAAGGTATGTGGCTCAAAGGGAGGATGAAGACAGGAGCATAGAAGAAACCCTTAACATTGGCTGGGAACTTCTCACGATATTACCCAAAGCTGAGCTTAAACGTATCAGGGACGAATATATCGAAAAATATCTACCTAAAAAAGGAGAAGAATAATTATGGAATTACGGGTAAACCCTACCCGAATGGAATTAACCAGGTTAAAAAGAAGGCTTGTGACCGCAAAAAGAGGTCACAAGCTCTTAAAGGATAAACAGGATGAGCTTATAAAAAAGTTCATCGACATGGTAAAACAAAATAAAGAGCTGAGGGAAGAAGTAGAGAGGGAGCTGGTGCAGGCCTTTAAGAATTTTACGATGGCCAGGAGTCAGATGCCCTCAAAGGTGCTGGAAGAAAGTCTTTTAATCCCTGCAGCTACGGTTGGTATAAATATAAAGAGCCAGAATATAATGAGCGTAAATATTCCCAGAATAGTCATAGAAAAAAGCGAAGTAAAGAGCTTATATCCCTATGGGTTTTCAAGCACCTCTGGCGAGCTGGATGGAGCCATTTCCACTTTGGCAGAGCTTCTTCCCAAAATGCTTAAACTTGCCGAAATGGAAAAGGCCTGCCAGCTTATGGCCGACGAAATCGAAAAGACCCGAAGAAGGGTAAATGCTTTAGAGTACGTGATGATTCCTCAGCTTCAGGAGACAATAAAATATATTACAATGAAATTGGATGAAAACGAGAGAGGTAACAGAACGCGGCTGATGAAAATAAAAGAGATGGTAATGAAAGGTTAAATTAAATTAAGCAGGTTAGATAGAATAAATCTGTCTAACCTGTTTTTTATAATCAGGAGTGAGTATAATGTCAGATATAAAAAATGAAAACTTTTTTGAGGATAAATACCTTATAGACATGCTGAACAAAATATTTGACCCTATTCCAATTCCAATGATATTAGTTGACAGGGAAACAAAAGTAAAGGTTATAAATAATAGCTTTTGTGAGTTTTTAGGCTATTCAAAAGAGGAGATGATAGGGAGAAGAGTTTATGATATAGATGAAAATACTAGATTTCCTTATGTATTTAAAACGAAAAAAGCAGAGATTGCATGGAAGCATCGTTTCAAAAACGGAAAAACTGCAATTGTACACAGGATTCCGGTTATGGATGATGATGGTAATGTTATTTATGGATTTGGAATGGTTCTTTTCAAAGATATAGCAGAATTTGAAGAAACTATCAAAAAAAATAAATTACTAGAATCGGAATTAGATCTTTATAAAACACGTTTAAAAGAACTAACAGGAGCCAGATATTCTTGGGAAAATATTATTGGAGAAAGTGAAAAAATGAAAAGAGCAAAATTTCTTGCAAGAAAAGCTGCAGCGACTGACTCCAATATTTTGCTCTTAGGAGAGAGTGGAACAGGGAAAGAACTGTTTGCTCACGCTATACATAACGACAGCAGGAGAAATAATTTTCCTTTTGTAAAAATTAACTGTGCAGCTATACCATCAGAGCTATTAGAATCGGAACTATTTGGGTATGAAGAAGGTGCTTTTACGGGTGCTAAAAAAGGTGGGAAAATTGGGAAATTTGAGCTGGCAAACAAAGGTACCATATTCCTTGATGAGATATCAGAAATGCCACTGGGAATGCAGGCAAAAATTCTCAGAGTACTTCAAGAAAAAGAGATAGATAGAGTTGGAGGTATAACACCAATCCCTGTCGATGTGCGTATTATAGCCGCTACAAACAAAGACTTGAAAAAGCTTGTGAAGGAGAATAAGTTTAGGGAAGATCTTTACTATAGAATTAATGTTATGACAATTGAAATACCACCGCTTAGAGAAAGACTTGAAGACATTGAAATATTAGCAAATTATCTTTTAAAAAAGCTGTCTAATCAGATGGGGAAATATATTTCTGGTATTTCGAAGGAAGCAGTGGAGCTGTTAAAAGGATATTCCTGGCCGGGAAATGTACGAGAACTAGAAAATGTGCTGGAAAGGGCCATAAATCTTACAGATTCGGATTATATCTCGCAAGAACATCTCCCTATTTACATCACAAGGCCCGAAGCTAAGAAACAAAGGTTCTTTACAGAAATAACTTTTGATTATAGTCTTAGAAAGGTTGTTGAACAAGCTGAAAAAGAGGCAATAAAGGATTGTCTGAGGTATACTAAAGGAAATAAGCGATTGGCTGCAAAAATTCTAAAAATAAGTCGTTCCAGACTATATGAAAAACTGAAAAAATACAATTTAGAAAATAATTTAAATAAAGAAGATAAAAATAATTTGTCCTGATATAAGGACATTTTATTGAATTATGCCAATTTAACAACACCTAACGAGTGTACTGATAACAGGACATGTTATTAAAATTAAACATTGCTTTTAATATAAAATTGGCCATGAAGACTTTATAAATCACGGCCAATTTTTTTATTTTTAAATGGCATATATTTTGCAAAACTAATTGTTAAAGAGCAAACATAAAATACCAAAAAAAGGAGGAAAATTTATGAGGTTAAAAGATAAAATATGCATCGTGACTGGAGGTGGAGATGGTATTGGTAGGGCTACGGCTATCAAATTTGCAGAGGAAGGTGCTGTTGTAGCCGTAGCTGATATAAATGAAAATGCTATTGAAGAAACGGTGAATATAATAAAACAAAAAGGAAACATGGCAGAAGGTTTTAAAGTAGATGTCACACAAAAAGACCAAATAAATAAAATGGTTTCAAAAATTATGGAAAATTACAAAAGAGTCGATGTGCTTGTAAACAATGCTGGCATTGTTAAGGATGCTCAGCTCTATAAAATGAGCGATGAGCAGTTCGAACAGGTAATAAATGTAAATCTAAAGGGGGTTTTTCTTTGCACAAGGGCTGTCATTGATATAATGATATCGCAAAACTCAGGGGTAATATTAAATACTTCTTCGATAGTAGGTCTTTATGGCAACTTTGGACAGACAAATTATGCTGCTTCTAAAGCAGCTTTAATTGGTATGACAAGGACCTGGGCAAAAGAATTGGGGCGCAAAGGGATAAGGTGTAATGCGGTGTGCCCTGGATTTATTGCTACACCAATATTAAAATCTATGCCGGAAAAGGTATTGCAGGCTATGGAAGAGAAAGTCCCGATGAGAAGGCTTGGAAAACCAGAAGAAGTAGCAAATGTTTTTGCTTTTCTTGCTTCTGATGAGGCAAGTTACGTGAATGGTGCTATTGTAGAGGTAAGCGGTGGTTTAATTATATAGGAGGGGGATGCTGCAATGAGAACACATGTAGGTATTGCGGGTATGGGAATGTATATTCCGGATAATTTCTGGAGTGCTGAAGAAATGGCAAAGGAATCGGGAATGCCATTAGAAGTTTTTATTGAAAAAGTAGGCGTAAAAAGGAAGCCAATGCCCGGTCCTGATGATACTACCAGTTATATGGGGATAATTGCTGCTAAAAGGGCCATAGAAGATGCAGGGATTGATCCTAAGGAAATTGATGTGGTTATTTGGGACGGAGCTCAGCACAAGGATTACCCTTGCTGGTTAGCTTTCGCAAAAGTATGTCATGAAATTGGAGCGGTAAATGCATGGGGATTTGATATGGAATCTATGTGTGGTTCTAGAATTGTAGGATTAGAACTTGGAAAGGCAATATTGCTCTCAAGAGATGATGTAAATACTGTTCTTTTGGTTAGTGGTTACCGCAATTGCGATCTCATTAATTTGAAATACAAAGAAGGGGCTTTTTTATACGACATCGGTGCTGGCGGGTCAGCTGTAGTGCTAAGAAAAAATTACGGGTATAATGAGGTGTTAGCAACAGCCCATGTGGTTGATGGTTCATTCTCCGAAGATTTTGTAGTCCCGGTAGGTGGAAGCAAAAAATGGCCTATGAAGCCCGAAGATGTTAACGAAATGTGGTTTCATATAACCGACCCAAAAGATTTCAAGCAGAGACTCGATAAGGTTACTTTAAAAAACTGGTATCATGTGATAGATTATGCTCTTGCAAAAAGTGGTTATACACGTGCGGATATAGGATATCTGGCAATGGTTAAAATCAAGCGGAGCGCTCACAATGCTATACTAAAAGAATTAAATTTGAGGGAAGATCAATCATTATTCCTTGAAGACTATGGGCATTTGGGGCAAAATGATGTTACCATATCTATGATTGAAGGGCTAAAGCATGGCAGAATAAAGGATGGCGATTTAATTGTAATGGTTTCTGCTGGCGCCGGCTGGACATGGAATGCCGGTGTGGTAAAATGGGGCAAAGTTACAGAATGAAGATGCTGTGAGGAGGAGGAAACAATAATGAAATGGAAAGATGTTTATGATTCAAAAGTGCGAACTGTTGAAGAAGTTTTAAAAGAAATCAAAAGCAAAAGTGTCATCACTACGGCTGTTGTCCCAATGACACCAAAGGTTTTCCTTGAAAATTTGCACAGGGTTGATAAGGGTGTTAAAAATGTAGAAGTTTACACCATTTTAAATACTACGTACTTTGAATTTCAGGATAAGGAAGAATATGAAGGCAGGTTTATTAATAACAGTTGGTTTTACGGCCCTGCTGATAGAGCGGTAGCTGAAAAAGGCTTAAAAACCATAACATATGTTCCCAATAATGCCCATCATGCAATAGTAGATTTAGTCCAGTCAGGTAAGAAGATAAATTATTTTGTAGGGACGGCTTCTCCTATGGATGAACACGGCTATCTTTCGCTTTCGTGCTCTGCCTTCATTGAAAAAGATTTAATAGATGCTGCAGAAAAAGTGATACTCGAAGTGAATCCTAACGCGCCAAGAACTTTTGGTGAAACGGAAATCCATATAAGTAAAGTTGATTACATAATTGAAGTTGACTATCCTCTACCAGAAGAAGTCTTAGTCATGCCTACTGAGGTCGAAGAGAGAATTGGGCACTATATTGCGGAATTGATTGAGGATGGATCGACCATACAAATGGGTATTGGTGGAGTTCCCTACGCTGTATCAAAATTTATAGAGAACAAGAAAGATCTTGGAGTTCACACTGAAATGTTAACTGAAGGGATGCTGGAATTATATGAAAAAGGCGTAATTACAAACGAAAAAAAGACTTTGTGGCCAGGTAAATTCATATGTGCGTTTGTTTTTGGTACGAAAAGGTTATACGATTTTGTTAACAATAACCCGTCTGTAATGGTAATGCGTGGAAGTTATACCAACAACCCTGACGTAATAGCGCAAAATAATAAAATGGTGAGTATAAATTCGGCTCTGATGGTTGATTTGACCGGGCAGGTTGTTTCAGAAGCAATTGGCACCAGACACTACAGTGGAACGGGTGGTCAATTGGATACTCACCGCGGGGCTGTCAAATGTGCCCGCCAGGGCCGCGGAGGAAAAGGCATTCTGGCGATTCGCTCAACTGCTAAAAATGATACGGTGTCAAAGATAGTCCCTGTTTTACCTTTGGGGTCTCCAGTAACGGTGCCAAGACAAGAGGTAGATTATGTGGTTACCGAATATGGTGTAGCACAACTGAGGGGTAGAACTGTTAGAGAAAGGGTTAAGGCGATGATAGGAATTGCCCATCCGGATCATCGCGATTATTTGAAAAAAGAGGCGGAAAAATTGGGATTAATTTAACTTGATAAATGAAAAATATTTGAAATGGGGAAATCTAAGTGCCAAATACTGACTTTTAAAAAAAAGTTCAACTGTATATTTGTTATAAATAGGTATTGGGACTTTTTGAAAACTAAAGCAAGTAGTAAAGAATAAAGAAAAACATCGAAAGAATATGAATACAGGAGGTGAAAGATAAGAAAAACAAAATATATTTTAAAATATGATTTATTATAATTTCAGAATTTTTAAAATCAATAATAAAGGGGGTTATTTTAAATGAAATTATCAGACCAAGCTATAGCCATATTGTCGATTGCTTCATTGCTTATTATTGTAGCTTTATTTACGAATTCTGCCTATTTATTCTTAATTTCTTTCCCCTTTTTCGTGTTTAGCTGGGTTTTTTTAGGTGTTATAAGAAATCAAAAAAATGTGGGAGCGGGATATAAATTAGCTATCATAATTACGCTTTTTATATGGCTAATGGGGTTTTATGCCATGAATAGTATCGACACAAAAGTTGTACCAAAAACCTTTATATTAGGATTCCCTCTTGCAACGGCAATAATGGTCTATTTTGTATGGGGATTGCCTGTTTTTACCTTTACAATTCCTTATGGACTTTACTTTGAAAGGGATTGTATAAGCGAAAACGATTTAAAAGAACTATTAAATAAAATAAAAGAAATGTAATATTGGAAAGGAGGACTAAAAATGAATTTAGTAATTGCAACAATATGTGTTTTATATATGATTATTGTAATAGCCATAGGTTTTTGGACTATGAACAAAGTTAAAACACCGGAAGATTTTTTTATTGCAGGTAGGTCCTTAGGTCTTTTCGTAATGGGAATAACTATGTTTGCAACAGCTTTAAGCGGCTTTCTGTTTGTAGGGGGGCCAGGACTTACGTATAGATTAGGTATGGGTGCTCTTTGGTTTACATTTCCCAGTACGACATCTTTTGCAATGGCATGGTATATAGTAGGCAAGAAAATGAGATTGCTTACAGAAGCTACAGGATCTTTAACTATTGCAGATGCGGTTTATCACAGGTACGATAGTAAGTTAGCCAGCGGCCTGACTGCTCTTGCTACTTTTGTGGGGACCGTTGCCTTCCTCGCATCGCAGGTACTTGCCATGGGTATAATAATTTCCAACATATTTAATGTTTCAAAAATGATGGGAGTTGTAATTGGCCTTGCCATAATTACAATATATTCAACTATGGGCGGAATTCTCGCAGCTACATATACCAGCGTATTTCAGGGAGCAATAATGGCGATAGGCTCGTTAATGGTTTTCTTTATTGCTATTTTTGTTGGGGGTGGTTTAACTAATATAACGAAAACTATTGCTACTACTCCTATGCCCGACATGGGAAACAAGATATTACCACAATTTGTAGGTCCATGGGGCCTGGCAAATCCTGTTTTGGCTATGAGCTGGTTCTTTATATTAGGAATAGGAATCGTAGGCCAACCTCATATTATTTCCCGGTTTTATATGATTAAAGATGTAAAAAAACTCAAATGGGGGCCGCTGGTATCTGTCATACCTGCCGTATGTGGAGGAATATTTATGTTTGCGGTAGGTCTGACTGTTAGGTATCTGGTAAACACAGGGAAACTTGCACCCTTAGCTAATCCCGACGATGCTGTTATGGCATTTTTAATGAATTTTTCGCACCCAATTTTTGCCGGAATAATAAGTGCAGGCGTTATGGCAGCGATAATGTCCACTTGCGATGCTTTTATTAATATTTCTTCAGCAGCATTAACTCGCGATATACCCTTCGCTTTAGGCAAAAAGTTAAATGAAAAGCAGCAGCTAAATGCCGGACGCTTTGGTGTTATACTGACCGCATTGCTTAGCCTTTTGGCTGTAATTGGTTTAGGCGATAGAGGAGTGGCTTTAATGGGAGCTTTTGGATGGGGTACTTATGCTGCTACCATTGCACCTACCTTGGCTTTGGGGCTAAATTGGAGACGCGGAACAAAGGAAGGAGCGATAGCGGCTATATTGGTTGGGCTTATTGTTAGTCTGGGCTTGGAGCTTTTATCGAAACTTAATATATACAAGTTGCCTCACGGTATATATATTTCAGCTCTTTGCCTGCCCATTACCGTATTAGTTTATGTAGTAGTTTCTTATTTGACTCCAGCGCCTAAACTAAACGAAAAAATTGAGCAAATATTAAATGCATAAGAGGGGAGAAAAAATGGGAGTAATGATAATTGGCACCGCTCATACAAAATTTGGGAGACTCAACGAAAGCTTGTACGATCTTATCATAACTGCTGGTAGAGAAGCCCTTGAGGATGCAGGAATAGAAGCAAAACACATAGGTGGAATTTTTGTAGGCAACTATAGTGGGGGAGGTTTTAATAACCAGGAGCATTTGGCGCCGTGGGCGATAGAAATAAACTCGGAATTGCGATTTAAACCATGTACAAGGATAGAGAATGCATGTGCCTCGGGTTCAGCTGCTTTAGAAGCAGCTAAAAACGCCATAGAAGCTGGTGAAATTGATTTTGCACTTGTAGTTGGAGTAGAGAAAATGACGACCCTTGACACAAAAGGGGCAACTAAGGTCCTGGCAATGGCATCTTATTGGCCGGAAGAAGGAGCAAAAGGTATGACGTTCCCCGGTCTTTTTGCTCAATTTGCACGAGGATATAAAGAAAAGTATAAAATAACAGATGAAAAATTTAGGGAAAGTCTGGCTAAGGTATCAGCCAAAAATCATACCAATGGTAAATATAATCCGCTGGCTCAGATGGGGAAGGAGTTGAGCTATTGTGATATTTTAAATTTACCGGATGAAAAAAACCCGATTATAGCCGAACCATTAAGGCTTTACGATTGTTCCCTTGTTTCCGATGGAGCTGCGGCTGTAGTGCTATCCAGAGAAGAATTCGCTAAGGATCTAAAAGATGAATTGGTGGAAATTTCAGCTTTGAGTCACACTACTGATTATCTTCCCTTGTCAAAAAGGTATAATTGGGAGTTCACAGCCGGGAAAAAAGCAGTAATGCAGGCTTACGAAAAGGCTCGGATTACAGTTGAAGATGTTGATTTCGCAGAAGTTCACGACTGTTTTACAATAGCAGAAATTTTAGCATATGAGGCTCTTGGCTTTGCAAAGGATGGAGAAGGATATAAGCTTTTGGATGAAGGTTTAGTTTATCCCGACGGTAAATGGCCGGTAAACGTCTCGGGTGGGCTAAAAGCAAAAGGCCACCCGGTTGGAGCCACAGGTGTATCAATGGCCGTTTTGGCGGCCAGGCAGCTTTTGGGTAAGGCAATTGGTATACAATTGAAAGATTGTGAAATAGGTGTAACTTTTAACATAGGTGGGAGTGCGGTTTCAAACTATGTTTTGGTTTTAAAACGAGTAAAGTAGTATTTTTATACCGCTGCCGTAATTAAACTACGGCAGCGGTTTTTTCGTGTATTTTGTCATAAAGTGTATATAAAATTTTAAAAAGCTGACAAAAATACCTACGGTTTTTCAAAGGAAAATACAAATTAAAATCAAATAATTATGAAAATAACCTTTAAATCAAAAATTTTGTTGTTGCTATAAATTTTTGTATAAATTTTGCATAGGATTATATAAATCGGCAAATAATTTTAGTACGGGAGGTAAACAATATGAAAACCTTAAAAATTTTCACCGCACTTATAATAATTACAGGAATCACCTTTTTATCGGCATATTATATTTACGCCGACTCAAATTCTAAAAAAAGCGGTTACGAAGCGGTATACGAATTTTTAAAATCAAAAAATGCGGAAAATATTACCTATGACCTCACCGATTGGTCCATAATTTCGAAAGACTATAAGGACATCCACATGCTCAAATCCCTTTTTCAAGAAGTTGAAAAGGACCTTTTTACAAAAATGACCGACCTGAAAGAAGAAGAACAGGATAAAACAAGTTATTTAATAGCAGAAGGGTATAAAAATGATAGTACATATGTAAAAGTGGTCCTTCAAAGCTTCCAAATTCCTCCGGGCTTTGAAGAAAAGGGTCAGACTTTTATCGCTGTAAATGTCATGGGTAATAATTTCAATGACTTTGAGGCAAATAAAAACCTCCTTAAAAAAATAATCGAAAAATATGGCGGAAAATCAAGAATTACCACTTGTTTTTATGGACAAATTTATAGTAAATTAGATAATAAAGGACAAAATAGTGTTATTGAAGAGCTCAAGAAAAAACTTAAACTTGATTACTGCGATATCTCAAAGGAGGATCAAGTTTATACCCTTCGCGGGTACAGCGGGTTATTTGAAGAAAACATCCTTATTATGGATAAAATTTACAATATGGAAGTGGAAATAACCGGGGATAAAGAAAAAAATGCCGCTCTTATATGGATAGGTATACCGGTCTTAACAGCAGAATTTTAATTTTTTCGGGGGGAAATAAATTGTCCAAGTTTATTATAGAAGGTGGTAGAAAATTATCCGGAAAAATAAAGGTCAGCAGTGCAAAAAATGCCGTCCTTCCGGTTCTTGCAGCTACTTTGCTTACAAGCGGTGAGTGTGTTATCGAGGATGTTCCCGAACTTGAGGATGTAAACGTAATGCGGGAGGTAATCGCTTCCTTAGGAGCTAAATGTGATCAAAGGGAAAGAAAATTCATTATTAATTCCGCTAATATAAATTCCTTTGAAGCCCCCTATGAACTGGTGCGAAAGATGAGGGCTTCTTTCTTAGTGATGGGGCCATTGCTTGCAAGGTTTGGAAAGGCAAAAATCTCCATGCCCGGTGGGTGTGCCATAGGAAGCAGGCCTATTGACCTGCATTTAAAGGGCTTCAGCGCACTGGGCGCAAAAATAAACCTGGGGCACGGGTATGTAGAGGCTTCAGCAGATAAACTGGTAGGTGCAACAATATACTTGGATTTTCCCAGCGTAGGAGCTACCGAAAACATAATGATGGCAGCGGTCCTTGCTCAGGGCCAGACGGTCATAGAGAATGCTGCCAAAGAACCTGAAATAGTTGATCTGGCGAATTTTTTAAATTCCATGGGAGCAAAGATAAGGGGAGCTGGTACGGATATAATAAAAATAGAAGGAGTTAGAGAACTTTCGGGAATATCCTATACGGTAATTCCCGACAGAATAGAGGCGGGAACGTATCTTGTAGCAGGTGCAATTACCGGCAGCGAGATTCTGGTAGAAAATGTCCTTTCAGAACATTTAAAGCCCGTAATAGCAAAGTTAATCGAGTGTGGATGCAAAATCTTTGAAGAAGAGGATAAAATCTTAATAATTGGCAATTCAAATCCTAATCCGGTGGACATAAAAACAATGCCCTATCCGGGCTTTCCGACAGATATGCAGGCTCAGATGATGGCCTATTTGTCTTTATGCAAAGGGACCAGTATGGTCATAGAGACGGTATTTGAAAATAGATTCATGCACGTGGAAGAGTTAAAGAGGATGGGTGCAAGGATAAAGATAGAAGGTAGAAGTGCTGTCATAGAAGGGGTGGAAAAGTTAACGGGGGCACCGGTTAAAGCAACGGATTTAAGGGCAGGTGCGGCGTTGATACTGGCGGGTCTTGCAGCGCAGGGGGTTACGGAAGTTTTGAACTCCTACCATGTGGACAGGGGTTATGAAAATATCGTGGAAAAGCTGTCATCCCTTGGAGCGAAGATTGAAAGGGCCGAGTAAAGGCTCTTTTTAATTTTTTCTCATAAAGGCCTCCTTTTTAAAATAAAAATAGTATTAACAGGAGGCCTGAGCTATGAAAAAAAAGGATTTTACTTTTTTGGTACTTATTTTTTTTATGTTCGCAATTATTGTAGGTATACCGGCTTTTGCGGTGAGAAGTTGCGGGGTATCCGATGAAAGGGGTATTACCGGGCCGGAGAAAAAAGGTCAGGTTAAAAAGGAAGGGGAAATGACTATAAGGGTTTTTATAAATTCAAAAAACAGGATTGAAGAAATGCTGCTGGACGACTATGTTAAAGGAGTGGTTGCGGCAGAAATGCCGGCAAATTTCAATATAGAAGCTCTAAAAGCCCAGTCGGTGGCGGCGAGGACCTATGCGGTTAAGAGGATCATAAAATTTGGAGGAAGCGGATGTTCTTTGCACCCGGGAGCTGATATATGTGATGATCCCACTCACTGTCAGGGGTACATAACCAGAGCAGAAATGATAAAAAAATGGGGGATATTTGCCTTTTACCATTTTTATTCGAAGATAAATCAGGCTGTAAATAGTACCAAAGGTATGGTAATTCTTTATAATGGGAAGCCCATAGACCCGCTTTTCCATTCCACCAGCGGGGGGAGAACGGAAAATTCCGAAGACGTATGGGGGAATTATATCCCCTACTTGCGCAGTGTAGCAAGCCCGGGGGAAGAAGAGTCTCCAAAATTTATTTCCGTTAAATCCATACCCCTTTCGGAATTCATAGTTAAACTTAGAGAAAAATGGCCTGATGTGGTGATTGATCCGAAGAATCCGGAGAAGCAGATGGAGATTTTGGAAAGGAGTACCGGGGGCAGGGTAAAAAGAATAAGAATCGGAAATATTGTGGCAAAGGGTAGTGACCTCCGGGAGCTTTTCGAGCTAAATTCCGCCAATTTTACGTGGAAAAGGGAGAGGGATGAGATAAAATTCACTGTTTTAGGTTACGGTCACGGTGTGGGTATGAGCCAGTACGGTGCCAATTACATGGCGAAAAAGGGTGCCAACTTTGTAGATATACTGAAACATTACTACACCGGGGTGGTTGTACAAAAGTTTTACGAATAAATGTAAAAAATGTATAAAAATACAAAAAATGGCCATACTCTTAATGAGGTGATGGAGCTTGGCAATTTTTAACAAGATAAGAATCGGAAAGCTAAAAAATGTGAAAAGGTTTATCCGGTGGCCCTCATTAAGAGTAGGCATACTGCTGATTTTACTTATTACCTTATTTACTGCAAATGGAATTTTTTGGTACCTGTACTATTTCAGCAATAAGGAGGCAAAGGAAAGCAAAGTAGAAGAACCTCAAAAACAGTGGGAAATTAATCTGAATGAAAATCCGGTGGACGAATCCAGGCTTAAAGAGGAATACAGCTTAAACACCGAAGAAAAAAAAGAAGATTTAGAAAGGCAAAGCCAAACTGCACCGGATAAAAATATTGTAAACAATCAAAAAGCTTCCAGCGAAAAGAAAAAGGATGTAGAGCTCTCATCTAAAAAAGAAACCGAAGGAGAAACGGATGAGTTAAAAGTTACAGCGGATTTAAACGTGATGTCTCTTCCGGTAACCGGAAAAATTGTAACGGAATTCAGCAAGGATACACTGGTATATTCAAAAACCCTCAATCAATGGTGTGCCCATAAAGGTGTAGATATTCAAGCGGATTTGGGTACCCCTGTTAAGGCAGCTTTAGCCGGAACCGTAGTTGAAGTGAAAACAAATGATCCGGCCCTTGGAGTGGTGGTGGTAATAGACCACGGAAACGGCGTGAAAACCCTTTACGGGAATCTTATGTCCGATAAACTTGTAAAGAAGGGGATGAAGGTTAAAAAGGGCGATATCATAGGTGGAGTGGGCAACACGGCTCCATACGAATCGGAAGATCCCCCTCACCTCCATTTTGAAGTAATAAAAAATAATGAAAGCATAGATCCCCAGCAGTTCTTTAAAAATATTTAGATAAAAAGCACGGTTATATGCCGTGCTTTTTTCTTCTACATAAAAAAAGCCTTTCATATATATATTATATAAGTATTTTATGGGGTGAAGGGGGAACTTTTCATGAAAGATTATATGAGGGAAAGGGTTCTTGCCATAGCATCTTATATAATCGAGACAAAGGCTACCGTAAGACAGGCTGCCAAGGTTTTCGGAGTTAGTAAAAGCACGGTACACAAGGATATAACCGAAAGGCTTTCGGAAATCAATCCGATAAAAGCTTTGAAGGTAAAGGAAATTCTTGAATTCAACAAGGCGGAAAGGCATATAAGAGGGGGCAAAGCTACTAAAAAGAAGTATTTAAACCTGTAATTTCAGGAGGATTTTTACTAAAAATGTAGAAATTTATATAGATATATAAAAATTTTTAACAGGAGGTTACATAATCTAATATGGACATTGGTATTGATTTGGGAACCGCAACTGTACTTGTTTATGTAAGGGGCAAAGGAATAGTGCTCCAGGAACCTTCTGTAGTGGCATTGGACAAGGATTCCGGGAAACTCCTCGCCGTGGGGGAGCAGGCGAGAAAGATGATAGGCAGAACGCCGGGGAATATAGTTGCTCTTAGACCTTTAAGAGAGGGTGTAATTGCCGATTATACCACAACGGAAATGATGCTGAAGCATTTTTTGGGAAAGGTTATACAGAAAAAATTGATAAGGCCAAGGGTAATGGTGTGCGTCCCGGCGGTTATTACAGAAGTAGAAAAAAGGGCTGTCATTGAGGCTGCCACTGCAGCGGGCGCCCGGCAGACCTTTTTGATAGAAGAACCCGTAGCTGCTGCCATAGGAGCGGGAGTGGACATATCAAAACCCGTAGGCAATATGGTGGTGGATATAGGCGGAGGTACAACGGATATTGCCGTATTATCCCTCGGCGGCATAGTATGCGGATCATCTATAAGGATTGCAGGGGATAAATTCGATGAAGCCATAATCAAATACGTCAGGAAGGAATTTAATTTAGCTATTGGAGAGAGAACGGCGGAAGAAGTTAAGATGACCATAGCTACGGTATATCCCCAGGAGGGGGAAGAACAGGAACTGGAGATAAGAGGAAGAAGCCTTATTAGCGGCCTTCCTCAAACGGTAAAGATAACCTCATCGCAGACCTGCGAGGCCTTAGCAGAACCTGTAGAGAGGATTATTGAAGCTATTTTTAGCGTTTTAGAGAAGACTCCTCCCGAGTTAGCTGCCGACCTAACGGAAAGAGGTATTGTGATGACGGGTGGAGGTTCGCTGCTGAAAGGGCTCGATAAACTGATAGCAAAAAAGACAAACATTCCGGTCTATGTAGCTGAAGACCCCGTTTCCTGTGTGGCACTGGGGGCGGGCAGGGCACTGGAGTATCTGGATGCCAACAAAGGTGTAAAGATTTCCATGTTTTCTCTGAGGAGGTGATTATTAATTGATCAGGGGACTTTATATTTCTTCGTACGGCATGAAGAAGGGGATGCAAAAGGTTGACGTGATCTCTAACAACATCGCCAACATTGATACAAGGGGGTTTAAAAAGGATAAGCCCGTTTTTTCCTCTTTTCCTGAAATGGAACTTTACAGGTTTGAAAGCTCTAAAAAAGATTATACTATGCCTCCTTCCTACATCGGCACCTTACCCCTGGGTGTCAGCCTGGTAAATATTTATTTGGATCCATCCAAGGGTATGCTGGAAGAGACGAAGGACCCTTTCAATTTTTCACTGGTGGATGAGGAACCGGGATTTATAAATTTTTTTACCGTTAATACACCGGAAGGGTTAAGGTACACTCGGAATGGGACCTTTACCCTGAACAGTGAGGGCTATCTTGTAACCACGGAAGGATATAATGTAATCGGAGAAAACGGGCCCGTTAAATTGGACAAGGGGGATTTCATAGTAACAGAAAAAGGTGAAATTTTCCAGGGGGGCGAAAGAAAGGATGCTTTAAGGGTGGTTTCCTTTCGCCCGGAGGAAGTGGAAAAAGAGGGGGAGGGACTTTATACTTCCGCTTCCCAGTCCCGTCCGGGAAATGCTAAGGTTTTGCAGGGGTTTATAGAAAAATCCAATGTAAATCCTGTTTATGAAATGGTAGAATTGATAAGTGCCTTCAGGGCTTATGAAGCAAGTCAGAGGGCGGTAAAAGCCATGGACGATACCCTGGGGCTTGCGGTTAACGAAATAGCAAAGGTTTAATTGAAAAAATCCACAGGGGCTGGACTGCTTTGCAGAGGCCCCTCCTGCTGCTGAATGACCGAGGCGGCGATTTTTCTTTAAAATATTTGGTACGTTAAAGGAGGGGAAAGAATATGATGAGGGCGCTCTGGAGCGCGGGCTCGGGCATGCTTGCCCAGCAGCTCAATGTAGACACAATTGCCAACAACCTGGCCAATGTGAATACCACCGGTTTTAAAAAAAGCAGAATAGAGTTCAAGGATTTAATTTACGAGACATTAAAAAGGCCCGACGTATATGACGGAGGGATGGGGACTCCGGCAGGTCTCGAGGTGGGACACGGTGTTAGGCCCTCCGCATCTACGAAGCTTTTCACCGAAGGAAATTTGCAGCAAACGGGCAATCCCTTTGACCTTGCTATTGAGGGTGACGGTTTCTTCGTGGTTGAAAAACCGGATGGTTCCAAACTTTTTACCCGGGATGGTTCCTTCAAAATTTCTGTGGATGGTCAGGACAGGGTTCTGGTAACTTCGGAAGGGTACAGGGTACTAAGTGCTGATGAGGATTACATAACAATACCCGAAGAGCTTTCCGAAATAAGCATTTCCGCCGATGGAATAATTACCGGCAAGGATGTGGACGGAAATATTCAGGAAATCAGCCGAATTGCTTTAGCAAAATTTTTAAACCCGGCGGGGCTAATTTCCACAGGGAATAACTATTTTGAGCAGACTTCCGCTTCGGGGGAATACGTACTAAAACAGGATGCAACTGATCAGGGTTACGGTAATATTCTTCAGGGGTTTCTGGAAATGTCCAATGTGCAGGTGGTGGAAGAGATGGTAAATTTGATCATAGCCCAGAGGGCATATGAGATAAGCACCAAAGCAATTCAGGCTTCCGATGAAATGCTGGGTGAAGCCAATAATTTGAGGAGATAATCCTTCCGGAGGGAAAGGACGTTGAATATAGAATATAATGTGAATAAAGCAGTGAATCTGGATAAATACAATTGGGATGATAAGAAAAAAATTGAATTGAAAAAAGCCTGCAGGAGCTTTGAATCCTTTTTTTTAAAGCAGTTTTTAAAAGAAGCATTAAAAGATTTTCCTTCAGGACAAAACGGAGATTTTTCTTTTGAAGTAGCAAGGGACTTTTTCATCGATGCTTTTGCCGAGAAAATTTCGGAGAGCAGGGGTTTTGGCATTGCGGAAAAGCTTTACAATGACCTTTCCAGGTATATATAGTGTACCAATTTATATCTTCTCAATTTGAAGTAGTTATATTGGAGGTAATAATTTGGAAACAGTTCTACATTTTATGGTTGTATTGATTTCTGCTGTTTTTTTACTAACGAATTATATATTCATTCTGCCCAACATTTTAAGTCTTTTTGATAAAAATGTAAAAAATATTCCTGTGGGAAAATATTACCTGTCGTATGTTTTACATTACAGCTTAAAGTTGGGAATTATCGGATGGATATATTTTGCAGGAATCTGCCTTATTGTAATTTGGTTTAACCATTGGGCTACGAAATATTTAAACGAAATATTTAAACGGAAAAGAAAAAAAATAGAATTAAAAAACAAAACAAAGTAGGGAGAGCTTATATGATGGATATTATGCAAATACTGCAAACCCTTCCTCATAAATATCCCTTTTTGCTGGTGGATAAAATACTGGAAATAGAACCGGAAAAATACGCCAAGGGATTAAAGAACGTAACCTTTAACGAACCCTTCTTTCAGGGGCATTTTCCCGGGAATCCCATAATGCCCGGAGTATTGATCGTAGAGGCTTTGGCGCAGGTAGGTGCTTGTGCACTGCTGTGTTCGGAAAAATACAGGGGCAAATTGATACTATTTGCCGGGATTGACAGAATGAGGTTTAAAAGAAGGGTTTTACCGGGGGATACTTTAATACTGGAAGTAAGCATAATTAAAATAAAAGGAAATATCGGCAAGGGGAAAGCGGTAGCCTATGTGGCAGATGAAATAGCTGCGGAAGGCGAGCTTACCTTTGCAGTTTCATAAATAAAATTATAACCTTTGAGGTAAAATACTCTTAAGGTTAAAAAAAGAGGTGTCCCGTATGCAAAAAAATACCTCGAAAACCTTAAGGGTATTTTTTTACCTTTTAATTTTATTGATTGCACTTTTGCCGATAATAAGCGGCTGTTCTAAAGGGAAAAGTGAGTCAAGTACAAACCCCGAATCTGAAAAAAGCAAAAAAACGGAAAACCTGTTGAGAAAGATGGAGGAAGATATAAATTCCCTTATTGAAGAATTGGAAAAGGAATTTTTTAAAGAGGTAATTCCCGAAGAAAAAAAGAAAGAGGAAAAGACAGGACAGGCCAAGCAGGAGCAAAGTAAAGAGCAACAAAAAGAAGGCCAAAAATCGGACCAGGGGAAGTCGAAAGAAGGTTCTTCCGGCGGGCAGGAACAGAAACAGGAACCCGAATGGATAAAAAATGAAAATAAAGTAGAAGGGATTCACGGTTTATGGGACAATTTCCGGGGTGAAGCAGCCCTTCAGGGCTATGGAGAAGATGAACTAAATGTTTTCAATGAAAAATTAAATCAGTTAACGATGATGTTTACCAGGAAAGATTTATACGGAGCGATCTCTGCCTCTAATGATTTATTCGGAACTTTACTGGGATATTACAAAGATCCGAAAGAAAAGGCGGCAGGACCGGCCAAAAAAACGTTGTTTTATATAAGGTCTGCCACCTATAAAGGTCTTAAGGGCAATTATGAGGAATCTCAAAAGGACTTGCTGGAAGCGGTAAAATCCTGGGAATATTCCAAGGCCATTGTGGAGGACCCAGTATTGAACAAGAAAACCGAATTTGCCGTAAAAGACCTCATTGAAGCCCTCAAGGCAAAAGATCCAAACCTGGTAAAAATAAAGTTTACCTTAGCTCAAAATAATTTAAAAAAGGCTATTGAAATGGTGGAAAAGGGTAAAAGTTAAGTTAAGGATTACTCTATTTCACCTATGAGGTAAAGGGGCACTCGAAACTCGGATTTCAGCGTGTCCGTAGAAAAAATTATAGCACAGGTGGAAGGTCCGGCGGACTTTTTTATATCAATTGGTAATGGATTAAAAAGCTTATATTTAAGGGAATTGCAAATAGAAAAGTTTTCTAACTCTCCCAGAACCCCCTTTGAACCAACCGGAATTATTTCTTTTACGTTTTTTAATTCTTTAAGTTTTAACAGTGTTTTTAAGTCGAAAATTTCCGGGTCATTTAAATTGACCTCTTTGCCTATTTTTGGTATACCGGCAATGTATATTTTATCACCCTTTTGAACCTTTCCCAGAAGAAGGTTATCATTTTTACAAAGACCTATGCATGTAACACCCAAACCGGTTTGTACGGTTTTAATATTTTTTTCCGTGCTGATGGTAAAGGAAATATCCTGTAATCCAATCTCTTTTAGTTCGTCTTTAATTCCATTGAGAATAAGGTCCCCCGTGGGATGGGGCTCCGCGCAAATGGTGATGCTTAATGAGATAGGGTGAGCATTAATTGAGATTATCTCCATTAAAGAAACCCTGGAAGTGAATCTTCCAAGTATGTAGGGGGATACCTTTACAGCATCCATCTCTTTTTCCCCAATCCCCCCCGCGGAATCGCAGGCTATGACAAGAAGCGTGCGGTCCCGCAGTTTTATTAAAGAAACGTCTCTATAAGTTTTTATCTGGTTAAAAAGTTCAGAAGACATTTTTATCACCCGACAGCTTTTTTAATCCTCTGAACACTAAATCGGCAAGAATGATATTTATAAATGATGCAAAAAGCAGGGGTAATACCATAGCTAAAAAGAAAGGAATCCCGAATCCTTTAAGGGGGATAAAACTGGCAGGTGCGATGATTCCGTTTAGCAATATGCATACTGCATCGCCGATTAAGCTGTTTTTCTTATATACCTTTCCAAAGATATAGGCAAAAATACCCATTTCTACCCCTATCAAAAGGTGTAACGGAAAGGTGAGGGGAAAGCCAGAAAGAAGGCTGGTAAATATATGCCCCAAAAACGCACAGAAGGCTCCGCTAACGGGGCCAATTACCAGAGCTGCTAAAAAGCCGGGCATGGAATCTAAGGCTACGGTGCCCGTTGGGCTTAACATTTTAATATTTGCCCCCAGGTAGCTTAATGCAATAAATAAGGCCATGTAAATTACTTTTCTGACATTATCCGACATAAAAAGCACCTCCGTTATAATTTTAAATTACATTTTTGAACTCAAAAATAAAAAGTCCACAGTCTAATTTATTAGACCGTGGACTTTGCCATCATCCACCGGTACTGCTTTAAGGCAGGTCTCCTGGCTCGGGTTCATTTTTCCTTACGCCTTCCCGGTTTTTCCAGTGGCTTTTTGTAAGGAACATCCCCCTTACAGTGGCGGGTCCGCGCCGGAATCTCACCGGACTTCCCTATTCTCCCCACAAAGGGGCACCTTAAAGCTGTGCTATTTTAATTTTCAAAAAAATAATTTTTCAAAAAAATTATATTAAAATAAAACTCAAAAGTCAATTAAAAAAGAAAATAAAAAAAGCCCCGAAGGGCATAAAAATTAAAGGTTAATATAATGGACAAAAACCGCGACCGAAACCTTTTACTCCAAAACCTTTTCCGGCTTTTCCTCTAATTCCCCCGGGTAGGCCTTGCTGGTTTTGAAGCTTTGAAAGCTGCTGTGCAGTTAAAACTCCTTTTATTTTTTCAAATTCTTCCTGTTTTAAAGAAAGCATTTTATCCTTGAGCTCATTAATTTTTGCTATCTTATCGTCAATTAATTTCTGATCCGGGTTATTTTGCAGGTAAAGATTTCTAAGCTCAAAATTCAATTTGGCCATTTCATTTCGAAGAAATAGCATTTTGTCAAAGTATTGAGTTCTAATGTCCGTTATTTTTTTAATCTGTTCATCGGTGAGATTCAGGTCCTTCAGAGCCTGACCTTTGCCCGGTCCATATCCGGGGAATGCATATGCTAAGGAAGCAGCGCTCAGGACGAAAACCAATAGAATCCCCATTACAAGCAGTTTTTTCTTCAAGGGAATCCCTCCTTTTTTTGTTTGTCATTATTAGTATAGACCTAATTTATGATGATTTTGTGATGAAAATAAAAACAAATTATAAAAATTTTATTAAAAAAGTAAATAAAATGTTTGTCTGCATGGAAAAATGCAATTAAATTTTGCGCAATGCAAAAATATTTTGCGTTTAATTTAATTTTTTTAAAGAATAATTTAGGAAATTATGGTTTTTTAAAACGAATCAATGCTGGCATGGAATTTGCTAAAATAATTCACCAGATTAATTCAAAAGGGAGGGGTTTTATTGAAAAGACGGGTTTTAATAATGGGAGCAGCGGGGAGGGACTTTCACGTTTTCAACACCTATTTCAGGAACAATGAACAATATGAAGTGGTGGCATTTACCGCAACTCAAATACCGAATATTGAAGGAAGAAAGTACCCTTCTGATCTGGCGGGAGATTTATACAGGGATGGAATTCCCATATATCCTGAAGAACAGTTAGAAAGCCTTATTAAAGATCTTAATATCCATGAAGTGGTTTTTGCCTACAGCGATGTATCCCATGAGGAAGTTATGCATAAAGCCTCAAGGGCTTTAAGTGCAGGAGCGGATTTCAAGCTTCTCGGGCCTAAAAGCACCATGCTTAAATCTACAAAACCGGTAGTTTCCGTTTGCGCCGTGAGAACGGGAGTGGGGAAGAGTCAAACGACCAGAAAGGTTTGCAAAGTTTTAAAGGATATGGGTAAAAAAGTTGTGGCTGTAAGACATCCCATGCCCTACGGGGATTTATCCAAACAGATTTGCCAGAGATTTGCCTCCTATGAGGACCTGGATTTCCATAAATGTACCATTGAAGAAAGAGAGGAATACGAGCCCCACATCGATATGGGCATAGTGGTCTACGCTGGGGTGGATTACGAAGTGATTTTAAGAGAGGCGGAAAAAGAAGCGGATATTATCGTATGGGATGGCGGCAATAACGATTTTCCCTTTTACAGGTCGGACCTTCACATCGTACTGGTAGATCCTCACAGGCCGGGACATGAAATGAAATACCATCCCGGCGAAACCAACTTGAGGATGGCCGATGTTCTGGTGATAAATAAAATAGATACCGCTTCGCCGGAGGGAATAGACGCGGTAAGAAAGAGCATAGAAGCGGTAAATCCCAATGCAATGGTGGTGGAAGCTGCTTCGCCCATATTTGTGGAAGATCCGGAAAAGATTAAAGGCAAAAGGGTGCTGGTCATTGAAGATGGTCCCACGTTGACCCACGGGGAAATGACTTACGGAGCAGGATATGTTGCCGCCAAAAAATACGGTGCTTCCGAGATAGTAGACCCCAGAAAATACTCCGTAGGAAGTATAAAAGACACCTATGAAAAATACAAGCACCTTTCCCTAATTCTTCCCGCTATGGGCTACGGCGAGGAGCAAATGAGGGAACTGCAGGAAACGATAAATAATTGCGATTGTGATACCGTTATTATCGGAACCCCCATAGATCTTACAAGAATAATAAAAATAAATAAACCTGCTGTGAGGGTAAAATACAGATTACAGGAGATAGGAGAACCCACATTGGAACAGATTTTAAAAAGGTTTGAATAAAGTATAAGTAAAACTTTGTGCTGTTGGTATATTGCCAGCAGCTTTCCTTTTAGTTCGGGCTTGTTTTTTTAACTTTTTTCTTTTATTAATAATGAAAGTAAAGTATATTAAAAATGAGATAAAAGAATTTTTAAAAAGCAACCATTAATGAAAAGAGATTTTGGATTTGGATTATTTAAATAGAAAGGCGGTTTGAAAATGAGGGAGTATCTTATAAACCTGGTAAAAAAATTTACAGCCCAAAGCAGTATAGTGGGCACGGAGGGTGAAGTGGAAATTGCAAAAGTTATATACCAGGAGCTGAAGGGTTTTGATTACTTTAAAAGAAATCCGGAGAATTTAAGGATATATGATGTAAGAAACGATGCGCTTCAAAGAAAAAATGTAATTGCTGTGGTAAGGGGTGAAAAAGAAAAGACTAGCGATACGGTAATACTCATAGGCCACATGGATACTGTAGGCATAGAAGATTACGGCAATTTAAAGGATTATGCCCATAACCCCGATGAACTAAAAGAAAAACTACTATCAAAAAATTTGGATGAAGAAACCAAAAGGGATATATATTCGGATGATTGGCTTTTTGGAAGAGGTATTTTTGACATGAAGGCGGGGATAGCCGTAGAATTAGGGCTTATAAAATTCATCACGGAAAATATAGAAAGTTTTAAGGGGAATATAGTATTTCTGGCGGTAGCGGATGAAGAAGGCAATTCAAAAGGAGTATTATCAGCGGTGGAGGATTTATTGAGCCTGCAAAAAGAGTACGGCTTTAATTACATAGCCGTACTGGATACCGATTATATGGCTCCCAGGTTCACCGGAGATGAAAAAAAATACATTTACATAGGTACCGTAGGAAAACTTCTACCATGCTTTTATATATACGGAAGGGAAACCCATGTGGGGCAAGCTTTTGAAGGACTGGATGCAAACCTTTTGGCTTCGGAAATACTTAAAGAGGTGGATCTTTCCTTTGAATTATCCGATGTGGTGGAAAATGAAGCTTCCCTTCCACCTATCAGTTTAGCTTTGAAAGATCTGAAAAGAGAATACTCTGTCCAGACCGTAAACGAAGCTTATATTTATTTAAATTATTCTACTCATATAAGTACGCCCGATAAGGTCATAGAAAAATTAAAAGAAAAAGCTTACAAAGCTTTTAACAATGTTATTAATAAATTAAACGAAGAATACGAAAAATACTGCCGGGTGGCGGGTTTGCCCTTTAAAAAACTTCCCTTCGAAACTAAGGTATTAACTTTTGACGAAATGTACGGCGAAGTAAAAAAAGAGACGCAGGGTAGAATCGATGAAATACTAAGCAAAAAAAAGAAAGAGCTTTTAAAGCAAGCGGTTGACGAGAGAATTTACAGCCTGGAAATTGTAAGGGAAGTGCATAAAAACTGGTCCTATAAAATGCCCTCCGTGGTGTTATATTTTTCTCCACCTTATTATCCTCACATTTACGTAAAATCGGAGGATGAGAAAGGGGAAAGGTTAATAACAGCAATAAAAAAGGCGGTTGAAAAAGTAAAATTAAAATATGATTATAAGTTTGAAGTTAAAAAGTTTTACCCGTATATTTCCGATCTCAGTTATTTTGCCCTGCCGGGGGAAAGGGAAGCCATAAAAGTGCTTACAAAAAATATGCCGGGGTATGGTGAAATATACTCTCTTCCTGTAGAATCTATACAGAAACTTAATCTTCCGGTAGCAAATATTGGGGCATTCGGCAAGGATGCTCACAAATTTACGGAAAGGTTAAACATTACCTATTCCTTTGAAGTATTACCGGAAATTCTCGAGCTGGTAATAAAAAATCTATTCAATTACTAAAAAATATAAACCCCTTTAAGTAGTATCTACTTGAAGGGGATTAAATATATTATAAGTTTATCCTATTTTTGTAAAAGCCTTTGAAAGCACCGTTCTTGCAAGGGCTACGGAAATGCCGCTGTCTATAAAGTGATGGATCAGCGTCCCCACACCTACTAAGTAAAAGGCTTTATACATGCCCGTACCGAAGGGAAGCACTATTAAGGCTTCTCCCAGGGCGTGGATGGGGGCGGTTAGAATAAGAGCCTTTTCAAAGGTCATGCCTTTTTTCACCAAATAAGCGCCGGTAACTCCGAAGATAACGTGGATAAAAGCCCTTGCCGCTATTACAGGTCCCATCATAATTAAAAATCCTAAGGTGGAGCCCAAACCTACCATTGCGGCCACAAGAGGGCTGATTAAAAAAGCTATCATAACCGGGACATGGGATGCAAGGGTAGCGGAAAAGGGTGGTATATAGATCTTAAGGTAAGCACCAAAGGAAAGAGGAATAATCAACGCTAATGCCGTCAAGAGCGCACCGATTATAATATTTTTTGAAGTCATGAATCTCCCTCCTTTTTAATTTCTTATAAATATTTTACTGTATATACAGCTGTCTTGTCAATTGTTTTATTCCAGCAGTATTCCTTTTTCTTTCAGTATACTTTTTGCCTTGTTGATAGCATCTTCGTTGATGGCTTCAATGGTGTGAAGGTGAATTCCACCGGTCAGTTCCGAAAGGAGGGAGGCTTCTTTTTCTTCCAAATTCTTTAGAAAGTTTTCCACATCCTTAGAATTGGAAATCATTAATAATCCGTGCAGTTCTCCGTAAATGGGATGTTCTACTATGACGTCCACAACCTTGCATCCGCATTCTACAAAAGTCATCAATTCATCCCTTAATTCTTCTCTGCTGTGGCGGCATGCCACTTTTTTTATTACTAATTGCCTTTGAGATTCAATCATATATCCCGAAGAGGTGGACAGTATATCCTTTCCTGAAGCCCGCAGGATAGCAATATCCTGGACTATTACTTGCCTTGTAACGTTAAAAAGCTTTGCCAGCTCATTTCCCGGAATCGGTTTTTTTGACTTTTCAAGGACTTCAACTATTTTTTCTCTTCTTTCTTCGGCGTTCATTTAATCCCTCCAAAAATAAAAGAAATTATTTTTTTCATTATACCAGAAAGTCTACTAAAATACTATGGATTTATTGCAAAAAAACTCCTTTTAAATTCATTAATATTAATTTATATACGGATTTTATATAAATTTTTCGTTAATTTTTAACATTTATTGAGTTTTTTCATCATTGTTTAAAGGCTTAAAATATGATTGCCACAAGACTGCCTTAATTTTAAATGCTCAAAAAATTGCTTTGACTGTGAATCGCATATTTAATAAAATAAACAAAGAGGCTAATGGGCGTAAAATGTAATATATTTGTTTTTAAAATTGGGGGTATTGAAATGTTAAGAAAAATAATAAAGAGAGACGGCTCTTTACAGGATTTTGATAGAACAAAAATAGAAAATGCCATATTTAAAGCTGCAAGGGCCGTGGGAGGAAGCGACAGGAATCTGGCTGCCAGATTGACCGATGAAGTGATAAAAATTCTGGAAGATAGGTTTAAACAAAACATTCCTACGGTAGAAAACATTCAGGATGTGGTAGAAAAGGTTTTGATTGAAAACGGACATGCTAAAACTGCCAAGGCTTATATCCTGTATAGAAAACAGCACCAGGATATCAGGGAGTTTAAAAAACTGTTTTTGGACATAGAGGAAACCGTAGACCAGTACATAGGAAGGGCTGACTGGAGGATCAACGAAAACAGCAATATGGGTTATTCCCTCCAGGGCCTTAATAACCACATTTCCAGTGCCGTTATATCAAAATACTGGCTTAACAAAATTTACCCGGAAGAAGTAAGAAATGCCCATATTAATGGGGATTTTCATATACATGATTTAGGCCTTTTATCGGTTTACTGCTGCGGCTGGGATTTAAAGGACCTTCTCCTTTCCGGCTTTACCGGAGTAAAAGGAAAGGTTGCCAGTAAACCTCCCAAACACTTTCGATCAGCCCTGGGACAGGTGGTTAACTTTTTTTACACCCTGCAGGGAGAAGCAGCGGGGGCACAGGCATTAAGCAATTTTGATACTTACCTGGCACCTTTTATATACTACGATGGACTTACCTATAAAGAAGTAAAACAGGCGATACAGGAATTCATTTTTAATTTAAATGTTCCCACCCGGGTGGGATTTCAGACACCCTTTGTGAATATTACCCTGGACCTTGTTCCGCCTGAAATAATTGCCCGGGAACCTGCCATAGTTGGTGGGCAGCCGATGGATAAAACCTACGGGGAATTTCAAAAAGAAATGGACATGTTAAACCTGGCTTTTGCGGAAGTGATGATGGAAGGTGACGCAAATGGAAGGATCTTTACCTTCCCCATTCCCACTTATAATATTACCAGGGAATTTGACTGGGATAACCCGGTAGTGGATAAAATAATGGAGATGACTGCCAAATACGGACTTCCCTATTTTTCAAATTTCATAAACAGCGATATGAAGCCCGAAGACGTCAGGTCCATGTGCTGCAGGTTAAGGCTGGACAACCGGGAGCTCAGAAAAAGGGGAGGGGGATTATTTGGGGCAAACCCCCTGACGGGGTCCATCGGAGTCGTAACTATAAACATGCCCAGGATAGGATTTATTTCCAGGAATGAAGGCGAGTTTTTTGGAAGGCTTGCTCATTTGATGGATATCGCAAAAACAAGCCTTGAAGTAAAAAGAAAAGTACTTGAAAGGATGACCGAAGAAGGGCTTTATCCCTATGCAAAGTTCTATCTGAGGGATGTGTACGAAAGGTTTGGCTCTTACTGGCAGAACCATTTCAATACCATCGGCCTTGTGGGTATGAACGAGGCATTGTTGAACTTCATGGGGTGCGGTATAGCCGAGCCGGAAGGCAGGGAATTCGCCCTGAAGGTTCTGGATTTTATGAGGGAAAGGCTCACAGAGTATCAGGAAGAAACGGGAATACTTTACAACCTTGAAGCTACACCGGCGGAAGGTGCATCCTATAGGCTCGCCAAAAAGGATAGAGAGATGTTCGGGGAAAGCATTATAACCTGTGGGGATAGAGAGCCTTATTATACCAATTCCACCCAGCTTCCCGTGAATTACACCGATGATGTATTTGAGGCTTTGGACCACCAGGAGGAGCTTCAGATAAAGTATACGGGTGGAACGGTTTTTCATATGTTTTTAGGTGAAAAAATTGATAAAGATTCCTGCAAAGCTTTGGTGAGAAAAATTGCAGAAAATTACAGGATTCCCTATTATACTTTAACCCCTACTTTTTCCGTTTGCGAAGACCACGGTTACATAACGGGAGAGCATTTTAGCTGTCCTTACTGTGCCAAGGAATGTGAAGTTTACAGCCGTGTTGTGGGTTATTACAGGCCCGTGCAGTGCTGGAATAGCGGCAAACAGGCTGAATTTGCTGACAGGAAGGAATACAGGATATGGCAGTAGTTTACGATTTTATGCCCGTAACCCTTGCGGATTATCCGGGATTGGTGGCGTCGACGGTTTTTGTGGCGGGGTGCAATTTTCATTGCCCCTACTGCCACAATTCTTTTTTAATCGATTTTTTACCATCTGACAGGGCCAAGGAAGATGAGTTTTTTTCATATCTTGAAAAAAGGAAAAAAATGATTGATGGAGTTGTGGTTACGGGAGGAGAGCCCACGCTGAATCCAGGGCTCAAGGAATTCATATTAAAAATAAAGGTAATGGGATATAAGGTAAAGCTGGACACCAACGGCTCGAAACCAGAAGTTTTAGAAGACCTTATAAAAGATGATTTGTTGGACTACATTGCAATGGACATAAAAGCGCCGGAAAATAAATACTGGATTTTTACTTCAAATGCCAGGGAAGTAATGAGAGATATTAAAAGGAGTATCGAGATTACAAAAAAAAGCGGTGTTATTTATGAATTCAGGACTACGGTTCATCCAGGGTTATTGAATATTGAGGATTTTAAAAATATGATGGATTTATTAAAGGGTGCAGAACGCTATGTCCTTCAAGCCTACAGGTTTTCCGAACAGGTGCTGGATGCGGAATTTTGCGGGAAAGAACCGGTTAAAAAGGAATATCTAATGGAAATAAAAGAGCTGCTGGCAGAACATATAAAAATTATTGAAATAAGGATTTGAAAGGGATTTTTATGAAATTTTCCTGCGTGATATTAAATGGAGGAAATTCAAGAAGATTAGGAGTGGAAAATAAAGGACTTTTAAAGATTAAAGAAAAAACTTTAATAGAAATAGTATATGAAGTGGTGAAGCCTTTATTTGAAGAGGTATTGATAATCACCAATTCTCCCGGGGGAATAAAATCCCTCGGGCTTAAGGCAAAAATATTCCAGGATGAAATTACAGGGTTTGGCCCTTTAGGGGGTATATACACCGGGTTAAAAAAAATTTCAACGGAAAAAGCATTTTTTGTTGCTTGCGATATGCCCTTAATTGATGAAAGATTGATCCGCAATATGTCCCGGGAAGCTTTATATCACGATGCGGTATGCCCAGCTTATGAGGAGTTTATAGAGCCCCTGCATGCTTTTTACGGGATAAGGTGTATAGAGGCAATAGAGAGTATCCTGGCAATGAAGAAAAGCATGAAGGTCAGGGAAATTTATAATTACGTAAATACCTTATTTTATAAAGTTTCAGAGAAGGATTTTAAGACATTTTTTAATATCAATTCCTGGGAGGATTTTAAAAAAGCTGAAAGCATGATGGTGTAAGGGGGAATAATTTTGGAACTTTTAGAGCTTGCCGTAATACTTGCAGCAGCAAGAATAGGTGGGTATTTAGCTTCAAGATTTAATCAGTCCAATGTATTGGGGCAGATAATAGCTGGAATTATTATCGGTCCCTCGATTTTAAATATTGTACATTCCTCGGACGGACTGGAATTTCTTGCTCAGATCGGTGTTCTGCTTTTAATGTTTCTTGCAGGACTGGAAACCGATACTGAGGAGCTTCTTTCTTCCGGTATTTCATCCACCACCATAGCGGTGGGAGGGGTAGTATTGCCCTTCCTGTTGGGCACATATGTTGCCCTTTTTATGAAAGCGAGTTTAAAAGAAGCCCTGTTTCTCGGTACAATTCTTACCGCTACTTCGGTAAGCATTACCGTTCAAACCCTCAGGGAAATGAATAAATTGAATTCCCGGGAAGGAATTACAATTATGGCTGCAGCGGTAATTGATGACGTTCTGGGTATTTTAATATTAACTGGGGTTACAAGCTTTATAACGGGGAAGGGTAATCTGGTAGAAGTTATTGTCAAGATATTAATTTTTGCTCTTGCAGTGGTAATAACGGGTTTTTTAATATTAAAATTTCAAAGGAACTTTTATAATTTAATGAGCGGAACAAGGAGCGCTACGGCTGCTCTTGTCTTTTGCTTTTTATTATCTTTTTTTGCCGAGGAAGTGGAAATAGCTGCAATTACAGGCGCGTATTTAGCAGGAGTTTTACTTTCCAATACCCTTTACAAAGAAAAAATTATAAAGCAGATAGAATCTCCGGCCTTTTTGTTTTTTACCCCGGTTTTTTTCACCAATATCGGCTTGAAAGCTGATATAAAAACAATGGTGTCCGGTATAGCCTTCAGCTTGGCTATTATTCTGGTAGCGGTTCTTGGCAAAATAATTGGGTGCGGTTTGATTTCAAAGCTATTTAAATTTAACTGGAGAGAATCCTTAGCGGTTGGTATGGGTATGGTTCCCCGCGGGGAAGTAGCTTTAATTATAGTGGATTTGGGTTTGAAAAAAGGTATAGTATCCCACAGGGTATTTGCCACATCGGTCCTGATGGTACTTTTTACTACCATAATTCCTCCGCTGTTTTTGAAAAGCATTTTTAAAGAGGAAGCAGGGGCTCTCAAATGAATTTTTTACGGGGGTGTAAGGAATGTATCTTTTTGTGATAATATTAAATAAGCCGGAAAAATTAATGAAGGTTTTGGATGTGATGAAAAAAAACGGTTCAAAAGGGGCAACGGTAATAGATTCAATTGGTGCAGGGGAAATCATGAAAAAGCATGAAGAAGATCTACCCATGATAGCCAGCATAAAGCGGTTAAAGGAGGAGGGTTTTTACACCAATAAGACCATTTTATCTGTGGTAGAAGATATAAAAACCCTTCAAAAAATTGCTCAGGCTATAGAGGATGAGGTGGGGAACTTCTCGGATAAGACCATGGGAATTATGTTTTCCATGCCCTTGAATATGGTGAGAGGCGGGAAAATTGGAAGGTTTGATAGGGTATTTGAATAACGGTCAAAAATTTAAAAGGAGGCAGAGGAATTGACGGAAGGTTTGAGCAACCTCAGGCTAATAGTTGATGATAATGGATTTAAAAAGGTCGCGGATATTTCTAAGGATAAAAAAATTGGTATGCCAAACGGTCATTTAGACCCGGAATTTTTAAGGAATTTGACTCCCGGCAGCTCCTTTGAATTTAATGGCAGAAAATTCTACGTCTTTGAATGCGGTATTTTTGATTATGTGATGTATAAACTCAAGAGGCAAACCCAGATTGTTTACCCAAAGGAAGGATATTATATAATGATGAAATTGGATATCGGTCCGGGGAAAAAGGTTGGAGAAGCGGGTACCGGATCGGGTGCATTTACGGTATGCCTATCGAAAGCGGTAGGTCCTGAGGGAAAGGTGTACACCTACGAACAGAGGGAAGAATTCTATAATCTGGCCATGAGGAATTATAATGAAGGAAAAGTTTTCGACAATGTGGTTTTTTACAACAGGTCCATTAATGAAGGAATAGAAGAAAGGGATCTGGATGCCTTTTTCTTAGATGTGAGAGAGCCATGGGAGGTATTAGAAAAGGTAAGGGAAGCTTTAAAACCCTCCGGGAACCTGGGTATTATAGTACCTACCGTAAATCAGGTGAGTGAAACCATGAAAAGTTTAATTAACAATAATTTTTACATTGATGAAGCGGTGGAAATAATGACCCGCAGGTTCAAAATAAATCCGGAGAGGCTTCGCCCTGAAGATATGATGATAGGGCACACGGGTTACCTTATTTTTGCAAAAAAAATGATTTAAAAATATACCTTGCCGAGAACGGCAGGGTTTTTTCTTTTATATTTGAACAGGATATTTAATATTACACGATATTTAATACACATTGATATATTTTTAACAATAAGATATAATTAAAATAGAAAATGTTAATATTTTCACAAAAGGAGGTATTCCATGGAAAAAAATTTTTTAACACCTGAAGAAACGGCAAAGGTTTTGATAGAAGTCAGCAGGAAAAAAAGCAAAATGTCAGTTGTGAATATGATTTTATTAGGGATTTTTGCCGGAATTTACATAGGCCTCGGAGCTCAGGGGAGCATTACGGTGATGCAGACGCTAAGAAATATTGATACGGGACTCATGAGATTTATGGGGGCGGTAGTTTTCCCGGTGGGACTCATGATGGTGGTTTTATGCGGAGCTGAGCTTTTTACCGGAAATAACCTTATGGTAATAGGCCTTTTGGATAAAAAAATTAGTTTTAAAGATTTATTAAGAAACTGGTTTGCGGTGTATTTTGCAAATTTCATTGGCTCGGTGTTATTAGCAATAATAATGGTAAAGAGCGGAATATTAAATTCAAAAATGATAGAGACTGCGATCGGAATTGCTTCCGGTAAGATGTCCCTGAGCTACTCCCAGGCAATTTTAAGAGGAACGCTTTGTAATTTCCTGGTAGTTGTTGCTGTATGGATGTCAACGGCTGCAAGAGATGTGGTTTCAAAAATATTTTCCTGCTTATTTCCTATAATGCTATTTGTACTATCCGGATATGAACACAGTATAGCAAATATGTATTTTATTCCCCTTGCTAAATTTTTGGGCTTTTCCGTTAGCTGGTGGGAAATTTTTTTAAAAAATCTTTTACCCGTTACGCTCGGTAATTTAATCGGTGGCGCCATAATGGTTCCGTTTGTATATTATTATTGTTATATCAATGAAAACCGAAAAAACGATTTTAAAACCGCTTAAAAGGCGGTTTTTTTTATTTTTATATTGCTTTAGTTTATATAGTTTTATTTTCAAAATTTTATTCAAATGATAAAATAAAAGAAAAAAGGGGTGTTTTGATGCTAAAATACATCGTATTTGCTCTTCTAAGTTATTTATTTGGTTCCATTTCCTTTGCGTATATCATATGTAAAAAGTATTACGGTATTGATATAAGAAAATACGGAAGCGGTAACCCCGGAACCACCAATGTTTTAAGGACAGTAGGGACAAGGGCGGCAGCTTTAGTTTATATTGCGGATTTTTTAAAGGGTTTCCTTGCGGTAATGATAGGCAGGTTATTTGGAGGGCCGATTTTTGGGGTTTTTTGCGGGCTTTTTGCAATTATAGGGCATGATTTTTCTTTATTCTTAGGTTTTAACGGGGGTAAGGGTATTGCTACCAGTATGGGGGTAGGGTTTGCCGTATCGCCCCTTGCGGCTCTTTTGTCCACATTGGCAGGAGTAGCGGTAATATTTTTAACCCGTTATGTATCCCTGGGGTCTATAACCGGCATAACCCTTTTTCCAATTTTTCTTGGCATTTTGGGATATAAAAATTTATACATTTTTTACGCCCTTATAATGGCAATAATTGCTGTATACCGGCACAAAAGCAACATTAAAAGGCTTCTGGAAGGAAAGGAAAATAAGCTGGGACAAAAAAATTAATAATATGTTTCAGTTATAGATAAAAGAGGAAGCAGGTAAAAACCTGCTTCCTCTTTTATACTAATAAATTATTTTGCTGCTTTAGCGGCTTCAACGATAGCGGCGATGTAGCCGTAAGTGTCTTCAAGGGTAGCGCCGGTTATCGCATCCACATGTTCTTTTACTTCTTCCTTTGTACTTGCTGATAATTGAGAAGAAAGTTCTACTATTGTTTTACCTTTTACGTAATCTACAATGCTGGTGAAGTTTTCAACGACTGTTCTGGTAGCTCCACCTCTTGTCTTCATGTTATTGCTGTAGTAATCGGCGTTGGTGAGCTTGGAGCCGAGGACATAACCCTGCGGATAGTTCTTGCCGAAATCTCCGTCGGAGTTGGGAACGCCTTTTGCTGAGGCAGCGGGCATGAACTGATAATCGTCAAAGATAGCAGCAACGATCTTGTCACCGAGTACTACTGCAGAAGCCATTGTGAAGCATTTTGTACCGTGGGCTGCATAGTCCACCTTACCAATCTTGAGGTTGGGGAGGTCTTTTACGTTAACTTTTATTGCTTTATCGTCGCTGGCAGCTTTTGCAACCTTTGCGGCTTCAACGATAGCAGTGATATAGCCGTGAGTATCTTCTAAGGTTGCGCCGGTTACCGCATCAACAGCTTCTTTCATTTCTTCTTTTGTTTTTGCAGCAAGCTGGGCTTCCAGTTCTGCTATAGTCTTGCCTTTTACGTAATTGATTATTCCTGAGAAGTTTTCAACAACAGTTCTGGTGGCTCCGCCTCTTGTTTTCATGTTATTGGTGTAGTAATCGGCATTGGTGAGCTTGGAGCCGAGGACATAACCCTGCGGATAGTTCTTGCCGAAGTCTCCGTCGGAGTTGGGAACGCCTTTTGCTGAGGCAGCGGGCATGAACTGATAATCATCTATGTAGGCTGCAACAATCTTATCCCCTGCTACTGCTGCGATAGCTACTGTGAAGCATTTTGTGCCGTGAGCTGCATAATCAACTTTTCCGATTTTAACTGCAATGGTTTCTTCTTTAACTACCGGCTTTTCAGCAGGCTTTTGCTCTGCAGGTTTTGCAGCAACTACAGGTCCTGCAGCAGGTACGAGTTTTGCAAGGGTCTTAGGACCTACTATTCCATCAACCTTTAGATTATTTTTCTTCTGAAAATCCTGTACCGCTGCAAGGGTTTTTGGACCGAAGATGCCGTCTACCTTCAATTTGTAGCCCAGTTTATTCAGCATTGTCTGAAGGAGTTTTACATCTTCGCCGTAGGAATGTAATGCAAGAAGACGTTTAATTTCTTTTACTGTGACTGCTGTAGTAGTAGCTGCTGGAGTAGTTGTAACCTTAGTTTCAGCAGGCTTTTCAGTAGTGGTCTGAGGTTGTGTTTTGGGTTGGGCCGGCTGAGCCGGGGTCTGGTTTTGCTCGGTGGTATTTCCCGAACCGGTAGCTGCGGATACTGCATCTACCTTAAAGAATTTTACGCCCTGTACCGGTGCTGCAACCGAGAAGATTAAAGCGATGATTAGTGAAAATACTAAGAATTTAGCCCTGTACATACAATACCCCCTTTATATTATTTTATTTGTATGCAAACCCCTGCCGGGGTTGCATCCTTAGAGTATGTTCAAGAAATCACTTACATTAATATATTATAATATATAATAATTCAAATTACAATAAATTTCATAAAATATGTTGTATTTAAAGATAATACATATTAGAAATTCCTGGTGAAAGGGTTAATTACTGGGATGAAATACTTGAGCGTAAAAAATAAAAAAGGTGCTATATCGCACCCTGATAAATAACATAATTTTACTAATTTTTATTTTAAATATTCCTGAATAAATTTTTTTACTTCCTCTTTTGTAGCTACCTTACCCGATACCTTTACTTCTTCGTTAATTACGAGGGCAGGTGTAACCATTACATACTCGGTAATTTTATTGATATCCTGAACCTTTTCTATTTGTGCTTCAATACCAAGCTCCTGCAAAGCTGCCCTTGTGTTTTCCTCTAATGCCTTGCATTTTGCACATCCCATGCCGAGGATTTTGATATTCATTATTTTTTCCTCCCTTTTTATTATTGTAGATTTTCGGAAACTCAGTTTCCTTTATTATCAAACCCTCTTAAGAGGGCT
>NZ_JBNARB010000019.1:0-44661 GCF_049723235.1 Thermovenabulum sp.
CGTAGTTTCTTCCCATCTTTTTTGTTCTTCCTGTATCCTGCTAAGGGTTTCTTTGTCAAACATTTACAACTACCCTCCTGTCTTTCTTCTATATTAATTAATTTCTATATTTATAAAAAAAATCCTTTAGTAATTTGTTATAACTTACATACCAAAAATGTATAGTTATCATAACTTTTATTTAAAAATCCCTCCCTGAAAAGGGAGGGATTTTTTTATACTCTGCCCCTTACCTTCAGGGCTTCTGCAATCCTCTTTATAGCAACCATGTATGCAGCTTCTCTCATATTTACGCCGTATTCCTTATGTAGGCTGTAAACCTCATTGAAAGCTTTTACCATTAAGTGCTCTAACCTTTGATTTACTTCTTCTTCTGTCCAGTAGAAGTTCATTAAGTTCTGTACCCATTCAAAATATGATACGGTTACTCCGCCGGCATTGCACAAAATATCGGGAATTACCAGAACGCCCTTCTTGTATAAAATTTCATCTGCTTCAGGTGTGGTGGGGCCATTTGCAGCTTCGCCTATGATTTTTGCTTTGATGCTATCAGCGTTTTTGCTCGTGATTACATTTTCTAATGCAGCCGGTACTAAAATGTCCACATCTAAGGTTAGTAATTCATCACTGGAAATATCCTTGCTACCAGGGAATCCTTTTACTGTACCATTTTTGTTCTTATATTCGAGAACGGCTTTAGGATCAAGACCTTCGGGATTATAGGCACCGCCGCGGGAGTCATTTACTGCAACTATTTTACAGCCTAATTCGTTTAAAAGTCTTGCCGCAATGCTTCCTGCATTTCCGAATCCTTGAATTGCCACGGTAGCATTCTTAAGATCAATTCCCACTCTTTTAGCTGCTTCTCTAATTGTGAACATTGCTCCGCGAGCTGTAGCCTCATTTCTTCCGAGAGAACCTCCAATAACAATTGGTTTTCCTGTTACAACGCCCGGGCAGTAATAACCTCTTAATTTGCTGAATTCATCCATAAACCAGGCCATTACTTGAGCGTTGGTGTATACATCAGGAGCAGGAATATCTTTTTCAGGACCTATAATAGGACTGATGGCGGCAAAATATCCTCTGCTCAACCTTTCCAGTTCACCTTTGGAAAGTTCCTTAGGGTTAACTTTGATTCCGCCTTTTCCTCCACCGTAAGGTAACCCTATAACGGCACATTTAAAAGTCATCCATGCAGATAAGGCTTTTACCTCGTCCATTGTTACATCGGGATGAAATCTTACTCCACCTTTTGCTGGCCCTAAAACTGTGCTGTGCTGTGAGCGATATCCGATAAAGGTTTTTACTGAACCATCATCCATTTTTACCGGTATTGAAACGGTTAACACTTTTTCTGGTTCTTTTAGTACTTCAAAATAAGAATTTTCTAAACCCAGTTTGTCACATGCAGTTTTTATTTGTTTTTGTACTATCTCAAAAGGATTTAAGGTTTCTACCATGATAAACTCCCCCTCTAATTATTTTTAAAGAGAAATTAAAGAATAATTTGAAAAAACTTCCCTCCTTTCGATAAAAGTTACTTTATTATTTTTTAGCTTCTGCTGCGAGTTCAAAACCTGCGTATAAAGCTTTTTTGTTTAATTCTTCTGTTCCTTTAGGAACTCTTGCTAATATAGCAGTTTCTATAGCTTCCTTGCTTACAATACCGGTTAGCTCTGTGATTACTCCCAGAGCTACAATATTGGCTACCATAGCCCTGCCAATTTTATTTTGGGCAGTTTCAATTATTGGAAGCTCATAAATTTTAAAGGGAGAATCTATTTTTGATAATAAGGAATCTTTTATTATTATCCCCTTTTCGGAAACATTATCTTTAAATTTTTTCAAAGCTTCTTCCGATAAAGCAAGAAGAACATTAGGCTTTGTAACCTTCGGGTAGTCAATTTCACTATTACTAATTATTACTTCAGCTCTGCTGGCTCCTCCTCGTGCTTCAGGTCCATAAGACTGAGATTGAACTGCATTTTTTCCATCAATAATTGCTGCTTCGGCTAAAATAATACCTGCAAGAATCAAACCTTGTCCGCCGGAGCCGCTAAGTCTTAATTCAAATCTGTCATCCATTCTATTCTACCCCCTGAGCATTTTTTATAATTTTCATATATTCTTCCGTATATTCTGGCGCAGCTTCTTCGTAAAATTCTCCCATTACTATTTTGCCTTCTAATTCTTCTTTGCTTATCTTTTCGGCGGCTTTTATTGAAATTGTATTATCTCTTAAAATTTCCATCATTTTTACAGGGGAGCCTAATTTATTTTTCCTGCCAAAATAAGTGGGACAAATTGTGGCAGCTTCTACCACCGAAAAACCTTTATGAGTAATAGCTTTTTCTATCATCTTTATCAATTGAGGGACATGATAAACTGTACCTCTTGCCACGTATGTTGCGCCTGCGGCTTGAGCAAGTTTGCAAAGATCAAAGTTTCTATCAATATTTCCATAGGGGGCTGTCGTAGCAAAAGCACCTTTTGGAGTCATTGGAGAGTATTGACCACTCGTCATACCGTATATATTATTATTAAAAATAATAGTTGTAATATCTATATTTCTTCTTGCAGAATGAATAAAGTGATTACCACCAATGGCAGTACAGTCTCCATCTCCCGTTAAAACAATTACTTTTAATTCAGGATTTGCAAGCTTAATCCCTGTTGCAAAAGCAAGAGCTCTTCCGTGAGTAGTATGAAGGGTATTAAAATTTAAATAACCCGGAGCGCGAGAAGAACAACCAATACCAGACACTATACAAATTTTATTTTGATCAATTTTTAAATTATCTATGGCTCTTATTACCGCTCCTGTTACTATCCCATGACCACAACCTGGGCACCATATATGTGGCAATCTTTCGGTCCTGTAATATTTCTCAAGGCTTTTACGCATTGTTTAATACCTCCCGAACTTTATCGATTACCTCATCGGGGCTAATAAGTTCGCCGTTAAATTTATTTAACCCGATAACGTTAAACTTTCCTCTCGAAGTAGCTTCAACAGTTTCTATTATTTGACCGTAATTCATCTCTGCTACAATTATATTTTTTACACTGTCTGGAAGTTCGTCAATCGCCTTTTTGGGGAAGGGCCAAATCGTCTTTAATCTCAATGCTCCAATTTTTACATTATCATTTCTTAATAATTTTACCGCTCTTGCCACTGAACGAGCTGTAGAGCCAAAAGAAATTACAACTGTTTCAGCATCTTCTGTATACAATTTTTCGTAATCAATAATGTCATCTAAATTATTTTCTATCTTTTTCATTAATCTTGAAATTAATTTAAAAGTCACTTCGGGGTTAGTGGACGGAGCACCATAAACATCGTGTATTAATCCGGTTACATGATAGGGAATACCTTCACCAAAATTAACCATAGGTGGAATTCCGTCTCCATCCACATCCTCGTAGGGATTGTATTTAGTAATTTTTGACAAATCGGGTTTTTTCCTGTTTATTACTTCAACCGTGGAAGGATCTGGTAAAATCACCTTTTCCCTCATATGACCTATGACTTCATCCATCAAAAGTATTACTGGGGTTCTGTATTTTTCTGACAAATTAAAAGCACGTACGGTCATATCGAATACTTCTCTAACATAAGATGGTGATAATACAATAATCGGATGGTCGCCATGGGTTCCCCATCTTGCCTGCATTACATCACCTTGAGCAGGAAGCGTAGGAAGGCCGGTACTTGGTCCACCCCTTTGAACGTCAACTATAACGCAGGGGACCTCGGTTAAACATGCATAGCCTATGTTTTCTTGTTTTAAAGAAAAACCTGGACCACTGGTAGCTGTCATGGATTTTAAGCCTGCAAGGGAAGCACCAATAACAGCTCCCATGCTGGCGATTTCATCTTCCATTTGAATGAACTTTCCTCCCACTTTTGGGAGCTTTTCTGCAGCAATTTCCGCAATTTCTGTAGAGGGAGTAATAGGATAACCTGCATAAAAGCGCATTCCCGCTACTATTGCACCTTCCACGCAGGCTTCATTACCTTGCATTAAAACAGGCTTATTTGTCATCTTTATCATCACCTACCACTATAGCATAGTCAGGACATCTTAATTCGCATAATTTACAATTAATACAAGCTTCCGGGTTTGCTACTACGGGTTTACCGTTTTCGGAGCTAAATACTTTTTTTGGACAAAAAGCAATACATATTCCACATTTTTTGCATGCTTTCAGATCAATCTTGATTTCAACCTTTTTTTCAGACACTCTCTCACCTCAAATTCCTATTATTTAAATTTTTTTCTTTCGTGTATAATGTATTCTATATAATTTATTTTTATCCTTCCAATTTATCTCATTAATAAAAAAAATACAAAAATAATTGATTTGATGTATACAAAATTATGAAATTGTTTTACGATTTTTATATTCTTTAAGCTTTATTAAAAAATCATAAGGTACAGGGAGACTACCTAATATTAAAGGATCCCCGTGGCAATCAGAACCTCCTGTCATAAGTAAATTATGTTTCCTGGCTAATTCCATAAAAAATCTTACTGCTTCTTCATTGTGCTCTTTATGATATACTTCTATTCCTTGTATCCCCTTAAAAATTATTTTTATAATTATCTCATTACTTTTTATCAATCCCGGATGAGCAAGAACAGGGATGCCCCCGCTTTTTTTGATTAGTTCAATTGCTTCCTCAGGTGATAATTTATACCGGGGAACGTAAGCGGGCTTTCCTCTATCTAAAAAAAGTGAAAAAGCTTCTTCTACTGAGGAGACATAACCTTTTTTTACAAGTACCCTTGCTACATGAGGTCTTCCAATTGAAGGGCCTTCTGCTTCTTTTTCGACCTCTTCGATTTTTATATCAATATTAAGTTTATTTAGTTTTTCTACCATATCCTGGATTCTATTTTCTCTTTTTTTCTGTAATTCTCTCAATTTTTCTTGTAAAAAAGGCTTTTGATAGTCTATATAATATCCCAGAATGTGAATTTCTTCTTCTTCAAAGTCGGTATTAATTTCTATTCCGGGTACTACTTCAAGAAATGGATAAAACCTTGCCTTGTCCATGGCAAACTTTATTCCATCTACCGTATCATGATCTGTGATAGCAATAGCTTTTAGTTTAAACTCTATTGCTTTATCGACTATTTCTTCAGGAGTCAGTTTACCATCGGAAAAATTTGTATGAATATGAAGGTCGACTTTCATGGTATTTCCTCCTTGAAATCAAAAAAGCCTGTATAAAACAGGCTATCTAATCTCAAAATTTAATATAAAAACTTTTATGTATTTAACTAATTAAGATTATCGAGGTTCTACTATCAATTTTATTGCTGTTCTTTCCTGGCCTTCTATTTCTATATCGGTAAAAGCGGGAATACAAATAAGGTCAATTCCGCTGGGAGCTACATATCCTCTTGCAATTGCTATAGCTTTTACTGCTTGATTTAGTGCTCCGGCGCCTATTACCTGAATTTCTGCAGCTCCTTTTTCTCTTATTACACCAGCTAAAGCCCCGGCTACAGAATTTGGATTTGATTTAGCTGACACTTTTAATACTTCCATTTTTAATTCCTCCTTAAAAATTTTTACATTGTTTAATTTATTATTCTCTAAAAAACATAAAATTCCTTTTGTTTTTTAAAATTTATTTTAATAAATTTACTCTATTAATAGAAGTAGCTCGTCCTGTATTTTCTTCTATTTCTATTAAAACAGAATTTAATTGTGCTATTCCTTTTGCTACATCAAATCTTGCCGGTAATTGGGTTATAAATTTTTTTATAACACCTTCAACTTCGACTCCTAAAATGGAATTGTAAGCTCCAGTCATTCCTACGTCAGTGATATATGCAGTGCCCCTGGGCAAGATCCTTTCATCTGCCGTCTGGACATGAGTATGAGTGCCTATTACGGCAGATACTTTTCCATCCAAATACCAACCCATTGCCTGTTTTTCAGAAGTAGCTTCAGCATGAAAATCGACGATTATAATATTTGTAATAGAAGTAATTTTTTCAATTTCTTCTATGCAGGTTCTAAAAGGGCAATCTAAATTTTGCATGTATGTACGACCGGATATATTAATTATACCTATTTTAAGGTCATTTTTTATCTCTATAATTTTTGAACCCTTGCCGGGAGTACCCGGGGGATAATTAAGGGGACGAATAATTCTTTCCTCATTATCAATAAAAGTAAAAATATCTTTATTGTCCCAAACATGGTTACCCATGGTAAGAAAATTAATTCCTATTTCAAAAAGTTCATCAGCAACTTTTTTTGTAATGCCATTACCCCCGGCTGCATTTTCTCCGTTGGCAATTACAAAATCAACCGTATACTCTTCAATGATATTCTTTAAATTTTCTTTTAATATATTTCGTCCCGGTCTACCTACGATATCTCCAATGAATAATATTTTCAAATCTTTCACAACCTTTCTTTATTTTTCCCCAAATGTTAGAAAAATATTATCCCATTATAATTATCTAAAAAAGTGCGCGAAATATTCGCGCACTTTTATTTTGCATATTCGGTTGCCCTTACTTCTCTTATTACATTAACCTTTATATGGCCAGGGTATTCCAGTTCTTCTTCAATTCTTTTAGCAATATTTCGTGCAAGTTCAATGGTTTCAAGGTCATCGATTTCTTCTGGCTTTACCATAATTCTTATTTCACGACCCGCCTGAATGGCATAGGCTTTTTCTACGCCTTTAAAAGAATTGGCAATTTCTTCCAATTTTTCTAAGCGTTTTATATATGCTTCAAGAGTTTCCCTTCTTGCTCCTGGTCTTGCTGCAGAAATAGCATCTGCTGCTTGGACAAGAATGGCTTCAATAGATGCCGGTTCGACGTCATTATGGTGAGATGCAATAGCATTAATGATTATCTGTGATTCTCCAAATTTTTTTACAATCTCGGCACCTATCAGAGCATGAGGACCTTCAATATCTTGATCTACACTTTTACCTATATCGTGTAGTAAACCGGCTCTTTTCGTTACCTGAACATCTACCCCTAATTCTGCAGCCATTGCTGCGGCTATATGAGCCACTTCGATAGAATGTAAAAGTACATTTTGGCCGTAACTTGTCCTGAATTTAAGTTTACCCAGGTATTTTATCAATTCAGGATGCAAATTGTGAATGCCGGCATCAAAGGTTGCTTTTTCTCCTTCTTCTCTTATTATATTCTCAACTTCTTTTTGAGCTTTTTCTACCATTTCTTCTATTCGTGCAGGATGAATTCTACCATCTATTATTAACTTTTCCAGGGCTATTTTTGCTATTTCTCTTTTTACAGGATCAAACGCTGATAATATAACCGCTTCTGGAGTATCGTCGATAATTAAATCTACTCCTGTCAGGGTCTCCAATGCTCTAATATTTCTTCCTTCTCTCCCAATAATTCGCCCTTTCATCTCATCATTGGGCAATGTTACCACTGAAACCGTAGTTTCTGCAACGTAATCCGGCGCGCATTTTTGAATTGCGTAGGATATGATTTCTTTTGCCTTTTTCTGGGCTTCTTCTTTTGCCTGGGTTTCAATTTCTTTAATCATCATTGCCATTTCATGACGGATTTCATCTCTAACTTTATTTAAAAGATATTCTTTCGCTTCTTCTGTAGTCATTCCAGAAATTCTTTCAAGCTCAGCAACCTGTGTATTGAATAGCTCTTTTACTTTTTCATTTAATCTATTAATTTCCTGTTCTTTTTTGGCTACAGATTCTTCTTTTTTCTCTAAAACCTCAGCTTTTCTATCTAAAGCTTCTTCTTTTTGTTGTAGCCTTCTTTCAGTTCTTTGCAGCTCATTTCTTCTCTCTTTAAGTTCTTTTTCAAATTCATTTTTTTGCTTTAGAATTTCTTCCTTGGCTTCGATTAAAGCTTCTTTCTTTAAAGATTCAGCTTTTAACTGAGCATCAGAAATAATTTTTTTTGCTTCGTCTTCCGCTGATTTAATTTTTGCTTCGGCAATGTATTTTCTTGTAAAATAACCTATAGCAAAGGTTATTAAACCCGTTGCTCCAACTATAAATACAGTCGAAAAATTAATATTTACTCACCTCCCCAGACCCCTTTACTATTTACTTTCACACATTATTTTATCAAAATAAAAAACCGAGGGGAACTCGGTCTTTCCTCCTTAAAGCTTTTTACAAAACAAAGCTTCAAGTTTATTTTATAATTTTTTAATTTTAATGTCAAGCCAGTGCTAATCTTTGTTCCTTATTTTGGTAACTACGCTTTTCCCTTCTTTTAATTCCACCTTATAAGCCACATCAGCTATTTCGCTTAAGAATGTATTGTGAGTAACCATAATTATCTGCCTGTTAAAGGCTTCACTTATATGTTTTAAAAACATCGCAACGTTTTGTATATATTCGCTGCTGACATGTTTTGCAGGTTCGTCTAAAATGATTGGCCCTTTCTTATAACTAAATATATTTTCTAATACGGCAATCCTTAAAGCTAAGGATATAACATCCACTACTCCACCGCCACGAGCATCCTGCGGTTTTGTAATAATTTTTTGCCCATTATAATTGGATATTACAAAAAATTCCGCTTCAGGACGATTTCTTGCTTCTTCAATAGATATTTTAAATTCTATATTTGATCCAAAAACATACTGAAGACAATTAGTAACTAAAATTTCTATTTGTTGTTTTACCTGTTCTCTTGAGAATTCTGCTGTTTTCTGCAGAAGAATTCTTACCTGTTGTAAAATATCTTCTATTTCTTTTATTTCATTATATTCTTGAAGGATTTTATTTTTTTCGTTTTCAAGCTGTTCTTTGATATTTTTTTTAACTGTATAATCCAAAAACAATTGCTGATAATTTCGCTCAAGGATTTCTATTTCTTTTTCTAATTCCATTCGGCTTCACCAATCCCTTATTTTATATATTTTCGGGAAGCATACTTTTTGCCCTGGAAAGTAAGTCTTCAATTTCTTTGCTGAGTTTTTCAATTTCTTTATCCAATTCTTCAGGTTTCACGTTTAATTTTTGAAGCTCAGCGAGTAAATCCTGTTTTTGCCTTTGCAGTTCTTCAAGTTTTGCTTCAGCTCTATATTTGAGAGCTTTAGCTTTATCTATTTTTTCTTTTATTTCCTGGATTTCTTTTTCTGGATCCATTAATTATTGCCTCCTTTTGATAAAATTTCTGCAGCAATTTTTTCTACTTGCTTTTCATCTAATATGCTAAAACAAATAGGACATTTAGAAAGTTTTTTCATTAAAAAAACGTATTTATGAGATTCCTTAGTTAGATAATCTTCAATTTTTTCTAAATACCTTAGTGTTTCATTAATGTTATTTTGGTTTACTATTAATTCTTCTTTAAGCTTTTTTAATTTTTCAAGAAGAGTTTTTTTATTGTCTAATTCCTTTAAGTATTCTTCAACTTTAAATATATCTTTAAAATTATTTGCTTTTTGCTCTAATTGTTTGATATTCTTCGAAAGGTTGCCAATTTTATTTTTTAAATCCCACAAATCCTTATATTTTTTAAGGTTTTCCTCTGCTTTAGTATAAAATTCTTCGCTTTTATTTACATATTTTGTCTTTTCTATTATTGATAGTAATAATAATCTTTCCTTTTCTAATTTATTAAGTTTTAATGAAAAGTCTTTCAGTTTTTTATATTTTTGTATTTTGTCATTAGTTTCTATAAAAATTCGTTCTGCAATCAAAACATTCCTTGTATCATTTAACACTTTTTGAATACTTAGTTTTTGTAATTCAAGTTCACCTAATTTTTGATCTATATTATAAAGCTGCTTAAAGGATAATGATTTTTTTTCCGCGGTTTTTATTAGTTCTTCTGCAATTTCAACGGTCTGTAAGCTTTTAAGTAATGAATTAATATTATATTCTTCTTCATAAATATATTGAAATTTTTCTTTTATACTCATTAAATTCTTTAATGTATATAACTTTACTTTTAGTAATTCAATTAAATTCTTAGTGATATCCAGTTTATACCTTATTGCATCCAAATCTTTGTATTCATTTAATCTATTTTTTAACTCTTCTAATTTCTGTAATACAATTTTTTCTTTAAAATTGTAATCATTTAATTCTTTATTGGTAATTTTTAAAGCTGCATCAAGCACGTGTATTCCTGCTAACTTTCCCAGAATTCTGGCTCTTGTAGCTGGATTTTCCGAAAGCAAAAAAGGTCCTTCTAATTGTTCTGAAAGATTTGCAAAGGAAATGGCATCTTTGTCTATTTTTATTTTAGGTATACCGTGGGCTTTATATATTTCCTGAGGGACGGTATTACCAAATCCCTCAAAAACCATTTCTTCACCGTTTTTAATTAAAATATATCTATTTCTGTTTATTCCTTTTTCTCTAATAATTTGAGTATTATCTTCTAAAGTTAATTTAACGCGGCAAAAATTTTCCCCCACCGATATAAAATCACTTCCCCGGGGTTCATTATAAAGGACCCATTTTAAAGCTCTAATAATTGAGCTTTTTCCCTGATCTGTAGGTCCCAGTATTACTGTCATTCCATCATCAAATTCAATTTTCGTTTTTTTGTGAGACTGAAAATTTTCAATCTCCAGGCTTAATATTTTGCTCATTAAATCACCTCAAGGTCTTCACCATCAAAAGAGCTATTCAGCTGAGCCTGTTCTATCTTCTTTAAAGCTTCCTCCACAATTTCTTTTTTTAGATTATCTTTTTTAGAAATTTCGTTTAATATTGCTGTAAAATCATAAGATTTAAAACTGGAAGCAGAATTAATACCCTGAATAAAATCTGATAGTTTTTTTTCTTTAAATTCCATTTCCTCCAATTTTGATCTATCCAATACATCCTGACCGGGTAAAGCAGTTTTCAATACAATATTTTCGATTTTTATGTCATTTTCTATCTCGATCAGGGTGACCTTTGGCATTCTTGATATCTCTACCAATGAGCTATCTATTCTAACTACACTTCCCGGATTTACAAAATATTTTCCGTTTATTTGCTTCACGCCAAATCCGGTATGATAATGTCCTGATAAAGTGATATCTGCTTCAGTATTAATAATTTCATCAATGGTGGTAAAAAAGGAAGTTTTAAAATAAGGTTTATCCATGAGCATACCGTGAACTATATGTATAGCCACATCACAATCTTCCTTTTTTACCCTGTAGCCCTCTTTGTCCTCTTTATCCAAATTATAAAAAAAATGGGTGCCCGTCAATCTGACAGTGATACCGTTTTTTTTAAAGAAAATTTTTTGCCCTGGATTTATAAGGTTTATAATATTTATGGAATCCAGTAATCCAAGCATTGTTCTTTTAATTGTAGCTGGATTTTGCCCATACATGTCGTGATTGCCGGCAACCATATATAGAGGGACGTCTAATTTTTTTAAACGAATTACCACTTCTCTCACCAATGAAGGAGGTGTATCAGGCCTATCGAATAAATCTCCACCGTGTATTACTGCATTCACATTATTTTGCCGGGCTATATTTATTATTTCTTCTAATTTTTTTAATACTGTTTCAAGAAAGTTATCCTTTCTGCCCTGAGGGTTCGTGTTTCTGATATGGGTATCGGTAAAAAACAAAAACTTCATTTTTTATTCCCTTCTGTTGCTTTAGGTTCTAATGTTTTTTTTCTTTCATCTAAGGTTTTTTCGCTGGCTATATTTGTTTGAGTTATTTCAGTTCTGTCCAGAATATTATATTTTTCCTTTACCTTTTTCTCAATCTCTCTTAATAATTCGGGGTGTTCTTTTAAAAATTGTTTTGCGTTTTCCCTGCCCTGTCCAATTTTTTCATTGCAGTAAGAATACCATGCACCACTTTTTTGTATAATACCTATATCCGCAGCAAAATCCAGAACACAACCTTCTTTAGAAATTCCTTCGCCGTACATAATATCAAATTCAGCCTGCTTAAAGGGAGGGGCGACCTTGTTTTTTACCACTTTTACAAGGGTTCTGCTGCCAATAGTTTCGTCCCCTTCCTTTAAAACATTAGTTTTTCTAACTTCTAATCTCACTGAAGCGTAGAATTTTAGCGCCCTTCCTCCAGGGGTAGTCTCAGGATTACCAAACATAACACCCACTTTTTCCCTTAATTGATTAATGAAAATAGCTACAGTTTTTGATTTGCTAATGGATCCTGCTAATTTTCTTAAGGCTTGAGACATTAATCTTGCCTGAAGGCCAACAAAGGAATCGCCCATTTCGCCGTCCAATTCTGCCTTGGGGACTAAGGCTGCTACCGAATCCACTACTATTACATCCACTGCCCCACTTCTCACGAGAGCTTCTGCTATTTCCAATGCCTGTTCTCCTGTGTCTGGCTGAGAAATCAAAAGATTATCGATATCTACACCTAATTTTTTTGCATAAGAAGGATCTAAAGCGTGCTCTGCATCAATAAAGGCAGCAATTCCTCCCATTTTTTGCGCTTCAGCAATTATATGTAGGGCAACGGTAGTTTTTCCTGAAGATTCAGGACCATATATTTCAATGATTCTCCCTCTTGGTACACCCCCTACTCCTAAGGCAATATCAAGAGGAAGGGCTCCCGTAGGGATTACTTCTACGCTTAATTTTGCCGCAGCTTCACCCAAGCGCATTATAGAACCTTTGCCAAACTGTCTTTCTATTTGAGTCAATGCCATTTCGAGCGCTTTTTGTTTTTCCATCATTATATAACCCCTCCAAAAATAAAATAATAATAAGTTAATTATACACAATGAATAAAATAAAAAACATATAAAATTTATATACTATTATTTTTGAAGAAAGAAGAATGAATTACGGTGTACTGAGGACCCTGCCTTGAAAGGGTGCTTTTCATTAAATTAATTGAATTCACAATAAAAGAAATTTCAAATTTTAAATCTTCCGGTAGAAAAATCTGTTTTGAATCCTCTTTAAATCTTCCCAGAGTTAAATGAGGTTTAAAACTTTTTTCATCAAAAGAAATATTACTACTTTTCAACAATTCATCTAATTCTTTTTTGATTTTAATAACCTGCTCAGGATTTTTAATACCCACCCATAAAACCCTGGGTTTTTTAGAGTTTGGGAAAAATCCCATATCCCCTAATTCTATTTTAAAACTACTGTATTTTAGGCTGACTTTGTCTAATATTTCGATTAATTTTGGTATTATAATTTCAGGTATTTCTCCCAGGAAATTTAGAGTTAGGTGGTAATTATAGGGTTCCACCCATTTAATGCCTTTAATGTAATTAAGTCTTCTGCAGTATTTAGCTATTTCTTTTTTTGTATCTTCGTCTATTTCAATCGAAATAAAGGTTCTAATTAGATTTTCACTCAAAAGCAATGCACCCTTCCTAAAATTCCAGTAATTTTTCTCTTAATAATTGTAAAGCAGCATTTGCAGCCCGTTCTTTAATTTCCTGTCTTTTGCCTTTGAATAAAAATTTTTTTGAAAAGGTATGATTTTTATCTGAGTATCCTATATATACCAATCCTACCGGTTTTTCCAATGTGCCTCCATCGGGTCCGGCTATTCCTGTAACCGAAAGCCCTATATCGCATTTAGCATTAATTCTAATGCCCATTGCCATTTCTTCCGCAGTTTTCTCGCTTACAGCGCCGTTTTTTTCTATTGTTTCGGGGTTTACTCCCAACAACTCGATTTTTGATTTGTTACTATAACTAACTACTGCCCTTTCTAAGGATTTTGAAATACCCGGTATATTGGTGAGTTTATGGGAAATAAGCCCTCCGGTACAGGATTCTGCGATTGCTATGGTAATACCTTTTTCTATAAGCATTTTTGCTATCACATCTTCTATTTTTTGATCATCAAAAGCGTAAATGTAATTGCCCACCCTTCTTTTAATTTCTTCTTCTATAGGAATAATCATTTGTATAGCTTCTTCTTTATTTTTTGCTTTAGCAGTAATCCTGATGGTAACTTCTCCCATTTTTGCATAAGGGGCTATTGTAGGATTCGACTGAGAATCTATCAGATCTATTAATTTTTCTTCTAAGGATGATTCTCCTATTCCGTAAAATTTTAATACCCGAGAAAATATTATTGCTCCGCTTTTTTTCTGAAGATAAGGAATACAGTAATTATAAAGCATTGGTTCCATTTCAAAAGGTGGACCCGGGAGCATAATAACAATTTTATCATCTTTTTCAAGTAAAACTCCCGGAGCTAAACCTATTTCATTAGGAATTATTTTTGAGGTTTCAGGAACCAGAGCCTGTCTAAGATTATTTTTAGTAAATTCCCTGTTGACTCGTTTAAAAAATTCTTCAATTTTTCTCAAAGCTTCTTCATTGATGATCATTTTTAAATTTAATGCTTCAGCAATTGCATCCTTGGTAATATCGTCTCTGGTTGGTCCTAATCCCCCAGTAGTAATAATAACATCGGATCTTTTTAGGGCAGACTGAAAAACCTCTTTAATTCTTGTAAAATTGTCCCCAACCACAGTGTGATAGTACACATCAATACCGATTTCTTTCAGTGCTCTGGCAATAACAAAAGCATTTGTATTTACTATATCCCCCAGCAGTAATTCTGTACCTACACAAATTATTTCTGCCTTCATTCTTTTTCACCCTTCTAATAAAATTTGAAAGATTTTAAGCAGCTTTAAAGATTTCTGAACATTTTAATAAGTTGCGGAAAGTATCTCCATCAATTTTCTCGTTTTCAATTAAAATTTCCACAATATTGGTTAAATCCTCCTTGCATTTTTCTATTAATCCTTTTACTTCTTCCTTTATGGTATTTATGATTTTAACCATTTCCGTATAGAGTTCACGCTGCGGCAGTGTATTTTTATCTACCGTGCCAAGAGAAGACATACCGGAATAAATTATATTTTTAGCATAATTTACAGCTTGATTAATATCACTCGTTGAACCCGTACTTGCTTCACCTAATAATACTTCTTCAGCGGCAGCTCCGGCCAATGATATTGCTATATTTGCTTCCAAATCCTTTTTCGTAAAAAGATATGTGTCATCTTCCATTTTCTGACGCATGTATCCCAGGGCTTGACCTCTTGAGGTTACGGTAATTGCTGATACGGAACCTGGTTTATAATATTCGCTGGCCAAAGCATGACCTAATTCGTGCACGGCAATTCGCCGGATTTCTTCTTTTCCCGGCTTTCTCTTGAGCTTTTCTCCCATAATTACTTTATCTATTGCTTCTAAAAAATGCTTCTGCTTTATTTTCTTTTCTTTTTCCCTCATAGCAAGAATAGCTGCTTCATTACATAAGCTTTCTAAGTGAGCTCCAGAAAAACCAAAAGTTTCTTTTGCTATTGCATCTAAATTTACATCCTCATCGAGAGGCTTATCCTGAGTATGAATTTTTAGTATCTCGAGTCTTCCTTCTTTATCAGGTAAATTAACTTTTACTATTCTATCAAATCTACCCGGTCTTAAAATTGCAGGATCTAATATATCAGGTCTATTAGTAGCAGCAATAACTAAAATATTTACATCATCATCTTTTGCAGAAAGCCCATCCATTTCAACCAAAAGCTGATTCAGGGTTTGATCATATTCCATATGGCTATTGTTTTTACCTCTTGAGCCTGCTATTATTTCGATTTCATCTATAAATATAATACAGTGTCTTTTAGAATTCTTCCTGGCTAAATTTCTTGCAGTGTTAAAAAGTTGCCTTACCCTCTGAGCGCCAACACCCGCGTACATTTCTACGAATTCGCTACCAGAAGCATATACAAAAGCAGAATCAATATAGTTTGAAGCAGCTTTTGCGAGCAGAGTTTTTCCAGTGCCGGGTTCTCCGGTAAGAAGGATACCGCGGAGGGGTCTAATACCCATTCTTTTTACCTCATCGTAATTTTTTATAAAATCTAAAGCCTCCTGAAGTTCATTTTTTGCTGTATCCTGTCCTCCTATATCCTCAAAGGTAATTCTTGTTTCATTATTATCCTTTTTTTGACTAACCTTTATATAATTGGTATTCTTTAAAATATTTAAAAATACTATTGAAAACAACACAATGCCAATTATTGGAAGAATATTGATTCCATTTATTAACAGAAAAATTGATACCGCAATTACCGCTCCGAGTATTATTTCAAAAATCACCGTTAACACCCCTTATGCCCAAAAAATTTAAGAGTAAATTATTTTTCAAATAAAACCTGATAAAACACTTCATTATTTTTTTCCATTGTTAAGTATAAATTCATATCCTCATCAAATTCAATTTTTACATAAAAATTTTCCTTAATAGAAAGTTCATCAATCGAATCCTTCATTTTTACATATTCGCCAGTCTTTTGCGCTTCATAAATGATAAATCTTATCTTTTCTTCATATATATTGCTAAGCTCGCCTTTTTTATTGATAATAGTTATCCTGTAGGGTTTATTTTTTAAATATTTTTGAATAGTTTTGTTTAAATCTTCATAAGTCTCTTTAAAGCTATCAACTTTATTAAGTTCTATTTTTATATTTACCTGATCATTAAATTTTTCGACCTCCACATTTTTTATATAATTTTTTTGTTTAATATCTTCCAGCAATGGTTTATCTATACCGTATTTTTTATATACTTGCTGTCCAGCAATCAATAGAAAAAAAGAAACGATAAAGACAATAGCTATTAATTTAACATCTAAATCTTCAAATTTCATTATATCCCCCTCAAACGAATATTTGTTTACTCAAATATTATAGCATATAAAAATTTTTTTTGTCATAAAAAAAGAGAGGCAATATTTAGAATAAGCCTCTCTTTTTTAAACCTTTTCTCCATAAAGATCATAATCGTATGCTTCTTTTATGATAACATCTGCGAATTCTCCTATCTTTATATTATTTCCCTTAACGAAAATAACACCATCTACATTTTTGCTGTCTCTATAACTTCTACCGAAAAATAAATTCTTTTCATTTATATATCCTTCTATAAGAACTTTTAATTTTTTACCAATAAAACGTTTGTTAATGGTTCTGGAAATAAGTTTCTGAACTTTCATTAACTCCTCATATCTTTGTTCTTTTATTTTTTCGGGTAAATGTAATCTATAATGGTATGCTAATGTCCCTTCTTCCTTTGAATATTTAAAGGCTCCTACCCTGTCAATTTGGTAAGTCCAGATAAAGTTTTTAAGCTCCTCAAATTCTTCCTTTTTTTCAGATGGGAATCCTACTATAAAAGTAGTTCTTAAAGCAATATCGGGGATAGTTTGCCTCAATTTATTAAACAATATTTTTATTTCTTTGGAGCTGGTTTTTCTTCCCATTAATTTTAATATCCTATCATTAACATGTTGAAGGGGAATATCTAAATATTTTACGATTTTTTCGCTTTCTGCAATTGTTTTAATTAAATGATCATCAATATAAGAAGGATAGGCGTATAATAATCTTATCCAGAAATCCCCGGGAATCTTAGTTATTCTTTTCAGCAGTTCTGAAAGGCTGAATTTTCCATATAAATCTTTGCCATAGAAAGTTATATCCTGGGCTATTATGTTAATTTCTTTAACTCCCTTTGAAATTAAATATTTTGCTTCCCTTATTATAGATTCCATATCCCTGCTTTTGTATTTTCCTTTTATCCTGGGAATTACACAATAAGAACAACAATTATTGCAACCTTCGGCAATTTTTAAGTTTGCCGAAAACGCATCACTTAAGATCCTATCTTCCTCATTGTAAATTAAATGAGACTGATTGCTAATCTCAATAGTTCTATTCCTATTCTTAATTATTCCGGGTAATTTATATAAATCCCCCGAACCTATTATTGCATCTATCTCGGGGATTTCATTTTTTATTTCTTCTCCGAGAAGTTTAGCAAGACAGCCCGCAGCTATTAGGAAGATATTTTTATTATTCTTTTTTAGTGCGGCAATTTTTTTAAGGGTATTCAAAGATTCTTCTTTTGCAGCTTTAATAAACCCACAAGTATTAACAATTATTACATTTGCATCTTTAATGTTTTCGGTAAAACTGTAACCTTCCTTTTTCAGAGCTCCCAGAATTAACTCCGAGTCTACTAAATTTTTATCACAACCTAAGGTAATTAAGCTTATTTTTTCAACCACGAATTTACCTCCAGCAGTTATATTTTTCAGTTATATTTTATTTATAAAAATAGTAACAGGGCTTGAGCCGCTCAATGGCAGTTTTTTATTCAATATAAAAAATTCTATTGCCTTTGGATTTCCTACTCTAACTTCTAATCCGGTGGTCGATTCAAAGTATTTTTCCTCTTGGGGTTGTAAGGTGCCCTCAAATATAATTTTTCCATTTTCTTTCACCGAGATCCAGCATCTATCGGATAATACTTTTATATTTGCCTGAATTTTTTCAGATAAAACTTCCGCAGTAATTTTTTTGGCAGTCTCTTCCACAATTTTTACTTCTTCTTTGCTTTCCTGTACCGGTATTTGGTTATTTTGAGTGTTATTTTGATTTGGATTCGGTATCTGAGATTGAATGACGGATTCCGAATTATTTAAATTATTTTCGTTATTTGTGGATTTGAATGAGTAGTTCAGAGGGTTTAAATTAAGAATGTATATTATTCCTGCAATTATTATTAGAGTAAAAGTCCAAACTACCCACGCTTTAATTTTTTTCTTATTAATTTTCACTTCCTGAATTTCTTTTTTTGAATTTTCTCCTTTATATATAAAATTTTCTTCTTTATTTTTTATTTCAGTATTATTTACCAGGTTTTTATATACGTTAAGAATTGAGATATAATCAATACCGCATATTTGGGAATAATTTTTTAAAAAGCCTTTAACATATACATCTCCTCCAGGGATTAATTGAAAATTCCCCTCTTCCATAGAAGATAAATATTTTTTCCTTATTTTTGTCTCTTTTTCTATATAATCCAAAGTTATACCTTTTTTTTCTCTTTCATTTTTTAAATACTCACCCAAATCCTTAAAGTTCTTAATTTCATTTATTTCCATAGGACTCTTTTGCCCCCCTAATAATTTTAAAAATAGTATTTCCCTGGAAATCGCATAATTTTCACAATATTTATATGTTTCGACTTTTTGTTATCTTTCAGTTATTCATCAACTTATCATATTGCTCTTTGTTTATCAAAATTTGTCGAGGTTTCGCACCATCGTACCCGCTGATAATCCCTTGCGCTTCTAATTGATCTATTAATCTTGCAGCCCTGGCATATCCAACCCTTAACTTCCTTTGAAGAAGAGAAACCGATGCTTGACCGTTTTCAAAAACAATTTTCAATGCTTCTCTGAATAGTTCATCCACTTCTTCATAATTTTTTTGCTCTATTTCGCTATCAATTTCTTCTAAATTTTTCTCATAGGTTGGTTTCATTTGGTTTTTAATGAAGTTTAATACATTATCAATTTCTTTTTCGCTAATATAGGCTCCCTGGACCCTTACAGGCTTAGAAGCTCCTATAGGTAAGAATAACATGTCGCCTTTACCCAGCAATTTTTCCGCTCCTGCCATATCCAAAATAGTTCTTGAATCAACCTGAGAAGATACCGCAAAAGAGATTCTTGAAGGTATATTTGCTTTTATCAAGCCCGTTATTACATCTACAGAAGGTCTTTGAGTAGCAACTATCAAATGCATTCCTGCTGCTCTCGCCATTTGTGCTAAGCGACATATGGAATCTTCTACTTCTTTTGGAGAAACCATCATAAGATCTGCTAATTCATCAATAATTATCAATATTTTTGGTAGTTTTTCTTGTCCTATAATCTCATTATACCTGTTGATATCCTTTACACCTTTTTGAGCAAATAATTGATATCTTCTTTCCATTTCGCTGACCATCCAATTTAAAGCGGCAGAAGCTTTTTTAGGGTCATTTATAACCGGTGTCAATAAATGAGGTATACCGTTGTAGCAAGATAATTCTACCCTTTTAGGATCAATCAATAATAGCCTTACGTTCATTGGAGAAGCTTTAAATAAAATACTTAAAATTATACAGTTAATGCAAATACTTTTGCCTGAACCCGTAGCACCTGCAATTAGCAAATGGGGCATTTCCTGTAGATCAGCTACAATTGGTTTACCTGCAATATCCTTTCCTAAAGCCGCAGTTAAAGGTGAGTCAGAATTTTTAAAAAGGGGAGATTCTATAATATCTCTAAGATATACCCTTGAGACTTCTTTGTTAGGGATTTCTATACCTACAGCTGATTTTCCGGGTATAGGAGCTTCTATTCTTACATCCGGCACAGCGAGGCTTAAGGCTATATCGTCCGAAAGGCTTACAATTTTACTTACCTTTACTCCCGGAGAAGGTTGAAGTTCAAATCTTGTTACTGTAGGTCCGCATCCTACCTCTATAACTTTTGCTTGAATCCCAAAGCTTAATAAAGTATTTTCGAGGACCTGAGCTGTATTTAAAATTTCCTTTTCGCTTAAATTTTGCCCTTTATCAGGAGATTTTTTCAGTAAACTTATTGGTGGTAACTTATAATCAATATAATTTTCGCATACAGAATTCTTTTTTACAACAACTGTTTTAATATTGTCTTCATCTTTATCGATCGCTAATTTGTTATTATTGGACAAATTATTTATCTTGATGGGTAACTCATTTATCTCTAAGGATTTATTTGCTGCAGGGTTTTGTAAATCATTTTTCGCCTCTATTTTATCTAATTCTTCCTTTAATGGAGCCTTAATTTTAATTTTTCTTTTATACAGTCTTTTAAAAGTTTTTAGCATTATATCAATAGGTGAAGACCCTGTAATTAGTATTATGCTTATACTTGAAAGCGCAGTCATAAAAATATAGAAGCCCCATAAACCGAATAATTTATAGAAAAAATAATAATTTATTGCCCCTAAGATTCCTCCCCCTTTGCCCTGTTTTGCATAAAGAATGCTTTCTTTAATTAATTCAGGAAGGTTTACTGAGAAAATATTGTTTTTAATTTTAAAATGAAGGATTGAGGATACAACTATAAAAATTATAATTGCTCCTGTTGTTCTGAGATTGAGTTCATTATTATTAATTTTTAAGGAAAAAGAAAGACCTAAAAATAAAAATAATACACTGAATACAACGGCTCCTTCGCCCGCAATTAAATATAAAAGATTTTTAATAAAATTTCCAACAGCACCGGTATTTTTAAAATATAAAGATATAATAAAGTACATTCCCAGAAAAACAAAAACAATTCCTTTAATCTCTTGAACTAATCCTCTTTTTTTATTAATTACCGTCTTCACCGAATCACCCCACCATGAAATAATTCTCCATATAGCAGGAAAATCCTTTTTAAAAAATAAAAAGGCTTTTAAGCCTTTTTATTAATGCATTCTAAATAAAATTATTTTACCCGGTTGAAATTCTGGATTTAAATAATCCATAGGATTTGAACTAATAATTCTTATTATTTTAGCAGAAAAATTGTCCATTGGTTCTACTATAAGTTTTAAGTCTACATCGATCAAAATTTCTTTAAAATTAACGTTGGATTTTTCAAACCCCTCCATTATTATTTCATAAGGCATCGGTGTATATAATATCATTTTAATTTACTCCTTTGGGCTTATTTTTTTCTTCAATTAAGCTCTTTAGCTTGTCCACCGCTTTACCAAGCCCTCCCACTTCATCAATTATTCCGTATCTTACCGCATCTTCACCAATAAGAACTGTACCGATATCCCTGGCTAACTGTCCTGTATTAAACATTAATTTACGTAGATTTTCCTCCGTTATTTTTGAATGGTTTACAATAAATTTAATAACCCTATCCTGCATTTTATCCAGGTATTCGAAGGTTTGAGGTACACCGATCACAAGACCTGTTAACCTGATTGGATGTATTGTCATGGTAGCCGTTTCTGCTATAAAAGAATAGTCACTTGCAACGGCAATGGGAACTCCTATGGAGTGCCCGCCTCCTAATATTAAGGAAACTGTAGGTTTACTCATGCTGGCTATCATTTCAGCTAAAGCAAGTCCTGCTTCCACGTCCCCACCAATTGTATTTAAAATAATCAAAAGACCTTCTATTTTTGGATTTTGCTCAATAGCTACCAATTGAGGAATAATATGTTCGTATTTTGTAGTTTTATTTTGAGGTGGTAAAATTATATGTCCTTCTATTTGTCCAACAATAGAAAGACAGTGAATATTGCTTTCCGAACGAGGTATATCCGTTTGTCCTAATTGATTAATTGTATCGGTGACAGAAGTTTGTAAAGGAATTTCTTGAGTTGGATTTTCTTTTTCTATATTTTTGGAATTATTTCTATTAGTAAAGGCCATAGTATTTTCATCCTTCCAAATAAATATTCTATCTAATATTAGCCTTTACTAATAGTAAATCTAATATTCATATGATATTTTATACTTCCATTATAATCGGAAGTATCATTGGCCTTCTCCTTGTCTGCTCAAAAAGAAATTTCCCCAAGGCTTCCCGGACTTCAGATTTTATAGATGACCATTCGGTAATATTTTCCTCCTGACATTTTTTTAATTCCTGTTTTACAATATCTTTCGCCTGTTCTATAAGCTGTTCAGATTCTCTCACATATACAAAACCTCTGGAAATAATATCCGGTCCTGCAACGACTTCGGTAGACTCTTTATCTATTGTAACAACGACAATCATTATACCATCCTGGGCTAATTGTTTTCTATCTCTTAATACAATATTGCCTACATCTCCCACACCAAGACCATCTACCAGAACTTTCCCGGCTGTTACCTTTCCGGAGAATCTTGCACCATCTTTTGTAAATTCTATAATTCGTCCGTTTTCAGCGATGAAAATGTTTTCTTCAGGTATTCCCACTTCTTTTGCCAGGTTTGCATGATGGATAAGGTGCCTGAATTCCCCGTGGACAGGTATAAAATACTTGGGTCTTACTAAATTGATCATTAATTTTAATTCTTCCTGGCTGGCATGACCGGAAACATGTACTCCAGAAATCTTTTCATATATCACATCAGCACCCTGCTTAAAAAGATGATCAATTGTTCTTGCTACAAGTTTTTCATTGCCGGGTATAGGTGTGGCTGCTATTAATACCGTATCGCCCGGTAAAATTTCTAACTTTTTATGTTCCGACATAGCCATTCGAGTTAAAGCAGACATTGGCTCTCCTTGACTACCGGTAGTTATAATCACTATCTTATTCTCGGGAAGATGGCTTATTTCGTCGAGTTCCAGTATCATATTTTCGGGAAGATTAATGTACCCTAAACTTTCTGCAATAGAAACAGTATTTACCATACTTCTTCCAACAATTGCTACTTTTCTATCGTATTTAAAAGCTGCATCTACAACCTGCTGAATTCTATGTATATTCGATGCAAAGGTGGCTACGATAATTCTTCCCTTGGCCATACCAAATATTTCCTCTATGGTAGCTCCTACTACTTTTTCGGACATGGTATAACCCGTTCTTTCGGCATTTGTGCTATCCGATAGCAATACTAGTACTCCTTTGCTGCCCAATTCAGCCAATTTATGAAGATCCGCAATTTTACCATCTACAGGGGTTTGATCAAATTTAAAATCCCCTGTATGACAAATAGTACCAACAGGAGTATGAATAGCAATGCCTAAGGAATCCGGTATGCTGTGATTTACACGAAAAAAATCCACCGTAAAATTGCCTATTTTTACAGTTTGAAGGGGATTTACCACATTCATAGAAATATTTTTTTTGATTTTATTTTCCTTTAATTTGCCTTCAACCAGTCCCAGGGTAAGTTTTGTCCCAAATAAAGGAACATTTAATTCTTGCAATACATAGGGAAGAGCGCCTATATGGTCTTCATGCCCATGTGTTAATAAGATGGCTTTTACGTATTCGCGATTTTCCTTTAAATATGTGATATCAGGAATTACCATATCGATTCCAGGCATGTCTTCTTCAGGGAACATCAATCCCGCATCAATAACCAGTATTTCTTTTTCGTATTGAATTACAGTCATATTTTTACCTATTTCTCCAAGACCACCAAGAGGTATAATTTGAATCTTTGGTTCGTTTTTTGACAAAAAATAGCACCTCCAATACAATATTTTTATATTTTATTTCCGTAATTAGATTTCTCCAACTCTATAATAATAATATCCGGTCCAATCCTTTTTATAGAGTTCCATGGAATCTGTATGTAGTTTTTTATACCAAAAGAAAAAAACCTGAACTTACCCGGCACTAAGATATATTCTATTTTTCCCGTTAACTCATCGAATATTAAATCAATATAACCGTTGTTTCCCATTTTTTCGCCATTTTCTAAGTTTATTATTTCTTTACTGCAAAGCTCGCTTAACCTCATAAACATGCCCCCCTTCATTTATATTCTATGGGGGCAAAAATAATTTTAATACTAAAATTTTATAGGTTTATATACCTGTATGTCCGAAACCTCCCTTTCCTCTTTCGGTAATATCTAAAACATCCGCCTCAATAAATTCAGCTTTTATAACTTCTGATAATACCATTTGTGCTATTCTATCTCCCCTCTTGACTGTAAAATCATATTTTCCGTGATTTATTAAAATTACTTTTACTTCCCCCCGATAATCTGCATCTATTGTACCTGGAGAATTAAGAACTGTAATGCCGTATTTCAAGGCTAATCCACTTCTGGGGCGAATCTGCGCTTCATATCCTTCAGGTAATTCCAATATAAATCCGCAGGGAATTAATTTTATTTCCCCTGGTTTTATTATCACTTCTTCACTTACCGCAGCAAAAAGATCCATTCCAGAGGAAGACGGGGTCATATAAGAGGGAAAAGGTAAATCTTCACAACCCTTAATTTTTTTTATTTTTATTGTTACTTTTTTCAATTATTCGCACCTCATCCAAACCTTATAATCTTTTAAAATAAAGTATATAAAATTCAAAAGTAGTTTGCAACTTTTTCTTAAGTTTCCATTTCACTCTAATAATTCTCCTACCGGAACAATTAAAAATCCTTTTGATTTTAAATTTTCAATTATTACAGGAAGAGCTTCTAGGATATCTTTTGTAGGATGCATTAAAACGATCTTACCATTATTTGCATTTTTTAACACTTTATTTATAATATAATTTGCTCCTGGATTTTTCCAATCTATGGTATCTATTGACCATAATATTACTTTATAACCCATTTCTTCAGCAGCTTTGATAGTATCTTTTGAAAATTCACCATAGGGTGGAGCAAATAACTTTGTTTTTTCACCGGTAACTTTTATTAGTACCTGTTCACATTTTTCAATTTCCTTTTTATTTTCCATCAAATTCAGTTTGGCATGATGAGCATGGCTGTAACCGTGATTCCCTATTTCGTGTCCTTTTTCTTTAATTTCTTTTACCAATTCCGGGTATTTTTCTGCCCATCTTCCTTCAATAAAAAACGTGATTTTAATTTTATTTTTATCGAAAATTTCCAGCATCTTTGGCAGATACTCATTTCCCCATGCTACGTTGCAGGTAAAGGCTATCATTTTTTTTTCGGTATTCAACTCATATATTGGATTTAAAGTCTCGGTATCTTTATACCAAAATACCTCTGTTTTTATTACGGTCCATAATGTAATAAAAATTATTAATAGAATTATTTTTGAGAAATACCTGGGGATGCTAAAAGAAATGACTTTCATAAATTTAGCTTTCCCCCTATATAAAAGTTTTTAATAAAATTTATTATAAATTTATAAAAAAAATGACTAAAAAAGTACATAAAAAAACATAAACCGATTTCATCGGTTTATGCATTTGCTTTATTTTTTGGAGTTTCAGGAAAAACATCTTTATGGGATAAATTAATTCTTCCCTGCTTATCAATATCCGTGACCTTTACCAGTATCTCATCTCCGACATTTACTACATCTTCCACTCTTTTAACCCTTCCTTTAGCAAGTTTTGATATATGCACAAGACCTTCTTTTCCCGGTAATATTTCTACAAAAGCTCCAAAATTTGTTATTCTCAGTACTTTGCCCAAATAAACCTTACCAACTTCTACATCTTGAGTGATTCTATTAATCATTTCTAAGGCCTTTTCTCCAGCTTTTTCATTAGGTGCTGCCACGTATATTCTTCCATCATCTTCTATATCAATTTTTACTCCCGTTTCAGATATTATCTTGTTTATCGTTTTTCCACCGGGTCCTATAACATCCCTTATTTTTTCAGGATCAATTGTAATAGAGAAAATTCTGGGGGCATAAGGAGAAAGTTCTTTTCTCGGCTCAGAAATCACTGAAAGCATTTTTTCAAGAATGTAAAGTCTTCCTTCCCTGGCTTGAGCCAGAGCCTTTCTCATTATTTTTTCGTCAATTCCTTTAATTTTTATATCCATTTGTATTGCAGTTATTCCCTTTGCTGTACCGGCTACCTTAAAGTCCATATCACCTAAAAAGTCTTCTATACCCTGAATATCAGAAAGTATAGTAAAATCTTCTTCCTCTTTTATAAGACCCATTGCAATTCCTGCAACAGGAGCTTTTATAGGAACTCCCGCATCCATCAATGCTAAGGTTGAACCACATACACTCGCCATAGAAGTAGATCCATTTGAGCTTAATACCTCGGAAACAAGTCTAATTGTGTAAGGGAATTCTTCTTCAGGAGGTATCATTGGTTCTAATGCTCTTTCTGCCAGAGCGCCATGTCCAATTTCTCTTCTGCCAGGTCCCCTAAGAACTCTTGTTTCACCGGTACTATAGGGTGGAAAGTTATAATGATGCATATACCTTTTTGTTTCTTCCAGATCTAAGCCATCAAGGATTTGAACATCTCCAAGAGCACCTAAGGTAGCAACTGTTAAAACCTGAGTTTGTCCCCGGGTAAAAAGTCCTGATCCGTGAGTTCTTGGTAGAATTCCCACTTCGCAAGAAATTGGCCTTATTTCGTTGCTCTTACGCCCGTCTGGCCTTACTCCTTCTTTGGTAATCATTTTTCTAACTTCTTCTTTTAAAATATTATACAGTATATCCGATATTTCCTTTTCCCTTTCTGGATAAATCTCTGCAAAATGAGTTAGAGTATCTTCCGTAATTTTCGAAAGATACGCTTCTCTTTCCTGTTTTTCATATATACGAATAGCTTTTTGTATTTCTGGGGTGGCAAAATCTCTAACAGCTTTTTCCATTTCGGCATCAATGTTAATAGGAGGTATTTCCATTTTAGGTTTACCTATTTTAGCTATTATCTCTTCCTGAAAGGCTACTATTTTTTTAATTTCTTCATGTCCAAAAAGTATTGCATTTAACATTTCTTCTTCTGTAACCTCATCCGCACCTGCTTCCACCATTAAAATAGCATCTTTTGTTCCTGCCACTACTAATCTCAAGCGACTTTTCTCATGTTGCTCCACGGTAGGATTGATAACAAACTTTCCGTCAATTAAACCAACCGAAACAGCTCCTACAGGACCTTCAAAAGGAATGTCAGAAATACAAAGAGCTAAAGATGCACCATTGATAGCAAGAACATCCGGAGTATTATCCTGGTCTACGGATAAAATAGTAGCAATAATTTGAATATCATTTCTCAAATCCTTCGGAAATAAAGGTCTAAGGGGCCTGTCTATCAAACGCGCTGAAAGTATTGCTTTTTCACTGGGTTTTCCTTCTCTTTTTATAAATCCGCCGGGAATTTTCCCAACTGCGTATAACCTTTCCTCATAGTCCACTGTTAGAGGTAAAAAATCCACCCCTTCTCTCGGTTCCTTTGAAGCGGTTGCGGTAACAAGAACAACAGTATCACCGTATTTTGCTAAAACTGCTCCATTTGCTTGTTGAGCAAGTTTCCCTGTTTCAAAAACCAATGTCCTTCCTGCTATTTCTGTATTAAATATTTCCAACTAATTATTGCCTCCTTTCTTCCATTAAAAACCATAATTTTTATTCTACATTAAATATATTTTTTCCTTCTTTTTTTTAAAAATTAAAGCGGGGAATCCCCGCTTTTTTATTTTCTTAGATCTAATTTTTCTATTACGGATTTATAACGTTCAAAATCTTTTTCTTTTAAATAATTAAGAAGGGCTCTCCTCTTACCTACCATCTTTAAAAGTCCTCTACGAGAGTGATGATCCTTTTTGTGAACCTTAAGGTGCTCGGTTAACTGATTTATTCTTTCGGTAAGAAGAGCTATCTGTACTTCCGGAGATCCCGTATCATTTTCATGTACTTTAAATTTACTTATCAATTCCTGCTTCAATTCCTTTGTTAATGCCATTTTTTCACCTCCTAACTTCTTTTAATCCCCTATTGCCCAGTAACCTATTGGAGGTAATGGATTACCGCGCAAGGGTTCATAAACATTTTTCGTAAAATATTATAACATATGTTATCCCTTTATACAAGAAATTCTGGAAAAAGATGCTCCTCTCAAAATTTCCCTTGCGGTAATTATATCATTTTTAATTTGTTCAGCTAAGGCATTGGGAGTCTCAAACTTTTTTTCATCCCTTATTTTTTTTATGAAAAATACCTCTACCTGTTCTCCATATATTAATTTCGTAAAATCAAATATATGGACTTCCAAAATAGGATTTTTAATATTCCTATCCATGAAAGTTGGGTTTATTCCTATATTAGCTATACCTTCATATAATTTATCGTTATTAATTTTTATATAAACGGAATATACTCCAAAAGATGGCAATACAATTCCTTCAGGAATTTCTATATTGGCGGTGGGAAAACCAAGCTTTCTCCCCAGAGATTTTCCCTTTATTACTCTTCCTTCAATACTGAAAGGACGGCCTAAGAGCATCTGGGCTTTTTCCATATCGCCTTCTTTAATAAACATTCTTATTTTTGAGCTACTAACTATCTCTCCTTCTTTTTTTACCGGGGGTATAACAATGGTTTCGAAGCCCTTTTCCTTCCCAATATTGGATAATTTTTCCACATTTCCCTGGCCGTTATATCCAAAAGTAAAATTATAACCAACTACAATTAATTTTGCCTTCATCTTTTCAAGGAGTATTTTTTCAACAAACTCTTCCCAATTCAATCGCGATAATTCATAGGTGAAAGGAGCAATAACTAATAAACTAATTCCCATGCTCTTTATAATAGAAATTTTCTTATTTAGTGTATCAATTAAAGAAAAATCTTTTTCAGGAAATAAAATTTTAGACGGATGGGGATCAAAGGTAAGTATTGTGGAAACAAGATTCCTTTTTCTTGATTCTTCTTTTAAAACGGTTATAAGCCTCCTGTGTCCTAAATGAACACCGTCAAAATTTCCCAACCCTACGGCAGTATTTTTTTCTGTTGAAAAATTTTCTATATCTAAATATGTTTTCATTATCATCTCGACCCTCAAATAAAAATTTTATGGAACTTTATAATTTTTCTATCTGAATCTAATTTGCCTATGCCAAAAAAAACATTATTTTTATCATAAAGCATATAAAAATCTTCATTAGATTCCCTAAAATCCTTTAATAATTTTTCTAAAGGTATAAAATTTCTTTTTAATATCTGTTCTTTTTCATAAGGAATTGTAACTTTTTTCATTATTCTATTGAGCATTTTATCCACAGGCAAAAGAAATCCATTTATTTCATTTGTTCTGTAATATTTTTCAATTTCTTCGAAGGTGACCGATTTTTCTAAGGAAAATGGGCCGGATCTTGTTCTAATAAGTAATGACATATGTGCGCCGCATCCTAAATCTTTTCCAATATCTTCACATAGAGTCCTAATATAAGTACCCTTCGAACAGTGTATTTTGATCCTTGCTCTTGGATTTTTAAAATCAAGTATTTTAATAGTGTATATATATATTTTTCGTGGCTTTCTCTCAATTTCCAATCCCTTTCGGGCGTATTCATAAAGTTTTCTGCCTTTTACTTTAATAGCCGAATACATCGGAGGAATTTGTTCTATCTCACCAATATATTTTGAAATAACATTTCTAAAATCTTCCAAGGTAATTTTTGAAGGATCTTTTTCATCAATTAAATTCCCAAAGTTATCTCCTGTATCATAAGTTTTACCCAGGGTGATTTCTGCTATATATTCTTTATCGCAGTTTTCAAAGTATTCAATTGCTCTGGTAGCCTTCCCGATAAATATTGGAATTACCCCGCAAGCGCCGGGGTCCAACGTGCCACCATGACCTATACGTTTAATGGAAAAAACCTTTCTTAAATAAGATACCGCATCGTGGGAAGTAATACCCGGTGGTTTTATTAAATTAATAATTCCCTCCATTTTTACCCTCTTCCATATACTCTTCTATGATTCTTAATACCTTTTTTTCTACATCTTTCATATTTCCTTCCAACATACAACCGGCAGCCTTCGCATGGCCTCCCCCGTTCATTTTTTTTGCTATTTCACTAACATCTATCCAACCGTTTGACCGCAAGCTAATTTTTATTTTATTATCTTCCCTTTCTTTAAAAAGCAAGGCTATTTCTACACCCTCTATGCTTCTTGCATAATCAATCAAACCTTCGGTATCTTCCTCCAAGGTATTTGTTTTTTCCAACATCTCCCGGGTAATGGTTAGCCAGGCAATTTTTCCATCATCAGATATCTTTAAGGTATTTAATGTATCCTTTAAAAGTAAAATAGTATTGAGACTGTTTTTCTCAAATACCTCCCAGCTCACCCTATCGGGTTTAACTCCTAATTCTACAAAATCTGCTAAAGCTCTAAGGGCTGAGGGTGTGGTATTCGAATGTTTTACAGAACCCGTATCGGTAATTATTGCAGTATATAGACAAAGCGCAATATCATAATTTATTTTTACATTAATTTCCTTAACCAAATTATAAACCATTTCCCCTACCGAGGAAGCTGAAGGGTCAACGTAATTTAAATCTCCAAACAGCACATGGCTTTTATGGTGATCAATATTTATTATTATATTCGCGTAATTTTTTAAGGGATTCTTAAAACCTATCCTTTCGGAATCTGCGGAATCAAGGCAGATAATAACATCCTTTTTGCCCGAAAGAGAATTTTCGTTTACAATAGATTTTGCATGGGGTAAAAATAAATAACGCTTTGGGATACTATCGTTTAAAACAGGAAATACTTCTTTGCCCAAATTATCTAAAGCTAAGGTAAGTCCCAGCAGTGATCCTATAGCGTCTCCATCGGGAGTTAAATGAGAAGTTATTATAAAACTTTTATTATTTAATATTGTATCCTTGATGGATATTATATCCATATTTTATTCCTCTTCCTTTGTTTCTTGTGAAATATCTTTGAGCAGTTTACTGATATGAATCCCATATTCAATTGATTCATCTAATTTGAAAGATAGTTCAGGCAAAAACTTAATTCTAATCCTTGATCCCAATTCTTTCCTGATAAACCCTTCAGCTTTTTGTATAGTTGAAATTATTTCTTCTTTTTCACTCTCATTACCAAATATACTTAAAAATATTTTTGCATGTCTTAAATCCTTTGATACTTCTACCTTGGTTACAGATATAAGTCCTTGTATACGGGGGTCTTTTAGATCATTATTTATAATTTCACTTACAGCTTTTTTAATTTCTCCTGCTATTCTATCGGTTCTTGAGAATTCCACCTTTTTTCCCCCTTTATCTTACTTTAATAATTTTGGATTAATTATTCTACCTTTTTATTTACAAATGCTTCAAGAACATCGTCCTCTTTTATATCATTAAATTTATCTATTGCAATTCCGCATTCATATCCGCTTGCAACTTCTCTGACGTCTTCCTTGAACCTCTTTAATGATGAAATTTTACCTTCGTAAATAACCACGCCATTTCTGATAACCCTGATGTTAGCATTTCGAGTAATTTTGCCATCTACTACATAACACCCAGCTACGATACCTACATTAGGTACTTTAAACAGCGCTCTAACCTGTGCATGACCGATAACTACTTCTTTGTATTCAGGTTCCAATAAACCTTTCATTGCGGATTGTAAATCCTCAATTAGTTCATATATGATTCTATAAGTTCTTATATCTATGTTTTCCTTTTCAGCCAATTTTCTTGCATTAGAATCGGGTCTTACATTAAATCCAATAACTACAGCATTGGAAGCTGATGCCAACAGTATATCGCTTTCATTTATAGCGCCTACTCCACCATGTATTATCCTTATTACTACTTGATCATTAGAACATTTTTCAATAGCTTGTTTTAAAGCTTCTAAAGAGCCGTGAACATCCGCTTTTATAATGACGTTTAGTTCTTTTACTTCTCCTTTTTTAATTTTATCAAACAATTTTTCCAGGGACACTTTTGGAGAAGTAATATCCTCTTTTTCTTTTAACAACTCCTTTTCTTTTTCAGCCATTTCTCTTGCAGTTTTTTCATCTTCGACTACTTTTAAAATATCTCCAGCTACAGGTACTTCTTCAAATCCAATTACTTCAACTGGAATAGATGGAGTAGCTTCTTTAACTATCTTTCCACGGGAATCAAACATTGCTCTTACTTTTCCCCAGGTGCCTCCTGCCACTATTATATCTCCTACTTTTAATGTTCCCTTTTGAACAATTACTGACGCTACAGGGCCGCGCCCCTTATCAAGTTTCGCTTCGATAATTACACCTACTGCAGGGCTATCGTAATCAGCTTTCAACTCCTGCATATCTGCTACAAGCAAAATCATTTCTAACAGTTGATCTATACCAATACGATTTCTTGCTGATACATTTACAAAAACGGTATCTCCACCCCATTCCTCCGGTATCAAGCCATATTCTGTCAGTTGCTGTTTTACTTTCTCTGGATTAGCATCAGGCTTATCTATTTTATTTACTGCTACAATAATAGGCACACCAGCAGCTTTAGCATGGTTTATTGCTTCAATAGTTTGAGGCATTACGCCATCATCAGCAGCAACGACTAAAACTACGATATCTGTTACGCTCGCTCCTCTTGCCCTGAGTGCCGTAAAAGCTTCATGGCCTGGTGTATCTAAAAAAATAATAATTTTACCATCTTTTTCTATTTGCGAAGCACCAATATGTTGAGTTATACCTCCTGCTTCTTGAGCTGCCACTCTGGTCTCCCTGATAGCATCAAGTAATGTGGTCTTTCCATGATCTACATGTCCCATAACTGTTACCACAGGAGGACGAGGTTTGAGGTTTCCTGCAGATTCTTCTTTTATTTTCTTTACAAGCTTTTCCTTTGATTCCTCTTCTTCTTTTTCAGCTTCATAACCAAATTCTTTTAAGAGCCTTTTTGCAGATTCAAAATCTATATCAGCATTAATATTTAACATCAAACCAAAATCAATCAATTTTTTTATCAATTTTACCGGTTCAATATTAGTTTTCTGTCCTAATTCTTTAATGGTAATCTTTTCAGGTAAAATTACCTTTTGAATCTTACTCTTTGTCTGTTCCTCTTTTTTTTCTACTTCCTTTTTGGGTTCAATAATTTTTAATTCCTTTTCTTCTTCTTTATCTTTTTTATTCTTTTTTGGCTCTTTTTCTTCGTTTATTAAATCTATAATAAGCTGAGCCATATCATCCTCAAGGCTGCTCATATGATTTTTGACATCAATGTCTAAATCCTCTAAAATGGTCATTAATTTTTTACTGGGAACTCCTAATTTTTTTGCGAGTTCATACACCCTTACCTTTGTCAATATTCCCCACCTCCGATTTTAAATGAGCTCCTACGTATTCTATGATTTTTTTTGAAAAATAGTAATCTTTTATACCCAGTATTTTCCTTTCATCTTTTCCAATAGATTTACCCAGATCGTATGAATTACCAAAAATACAAAACGGCACATTGAACCTTTCACACATATCTTTAAAATATCTTTTTGTTCCTTCCGAGGCGTCCTGTGAAATTATTACTAATTTTATTTTTTTTAAAGGGATTAGTTTTTTCACAAGGCTCCACCCGGAAACTATTTTTCCTCCTTTTTGAGCAAGGCCCAGGAGAAAATAAATATTACAAGGCTTCACTTTTTATAACTTCCTCCTTAAGCCTTTCAATAGTATCTTTATCTATACTGCAATCCAAAGCTTTTGAAAGCCTATCTTCATTTAAAGCTTTATCAAAACATTTGGGATCCCTGCAAAAATAAGCTCCTCTTCCAGACTTTTTACCGGTGAGGTCTACAAAAATACTTCCATCAGGAGCTCTTACAACCCTAATTAATTCTTTTTTTGGTTTCATCTGCTTACATCCCAAGCACATTCTTTGAGGGATTTTTTTAGGACTCAAGACAATCCCCCCTAAGATTTATTTTGCGGTTTAATATCAATTTTCCAGCCCGTTAATTTCGCAGCAAGACGAGCATTTTGTCCTTCTTTTCCAATTGCAAGGGAAAGCTGATTATCTGGAACAATCACCCTTGCTGTTTTGTTATCTTCATCTATATCTACTTTCAATACTTTTGCAGGGCTTAAAGCGTTTGATATATATTCAGCAGGATCTTTACTCCATTTTATTATATCTATTTTTTCACCTTTGAGTTCATCCACAATTGTTTGAACTCGGGTACCTTTTTGACCTACGCAAGCTCCTACGGGATCCACATTTTCATCTCGAGAATGAACAGCAATTTTTGTTCTTGATCCTGCTTCCCTGGCAATACTTTTGATCTCTACAATTCCTTCATAAATTTCAGGTACTTCTAATTCGAAAAGCCTCTTTATTAATCCTGGATGAGAACGGGATACGGTAATCTGTGGCCCTTTTGTAGTTTTTTTAACTTCTAAAACATATACTTTTATCCTTTCACCGGTATTATACACTTCATTGGGAATTTGTTCAGTCGGTGGTAAAATAACTTCCGTCTTCCCCAAATCTATTATAACATTTTTTTTCTCCGTGCGCAGAATAATACCTGTTACCAGGTCTGTTTCTCTGCCTGCAAATTCTTCGTAAATTATATTTCTTTCAGCTTCTTTAATCCTCTGCATGACTACCTGTTTAGCGGTTTGAGCTGCAATTCTGCCAAAATTTTTTGGCTTTACTTCTACTGAAATTATATCTCCCACTTTTACCAAAGGATTAATTTTTTTTGCTTCAATAAGACTAATCTCCAAAAGAGGGTTCGAAACATCTTCTTTTACAGTTTTCTGAGAGAATACTTTTACTTCGCCAGTTTCTCTATCAATATTGATTTTTACATTCTGAGTCGTCCCGTAATTTTTTTTATATGCTGAAACAAGGGCTGCTTCAATTGCCTCTATGAGAATTTCTTTATTAATTCCTTTATCTTTTTCAATTTGTTCCAGTGCTTCAAGAAATTCAATATTCATCTTTACCTCTCCTGTTCGTCAAATTTGAAATTAAATTTAAGTCGAGCAGAGGAAATTTTATCTTTCGGTATATTAAAATTAGTGTCCTTTTCTTTTAAAACAATTACTCCATCAATAAAATCTACTAAAATGCCCGTAAAGGATTTTTTACCTGATATTGGTTCAAAGGTTTTTACTTCTATCTCTTTACCTTTAAATCTTATAAAATCGCTGTCTTTTTTTAGCGGCCGCTCTACACCTGGAGAAGAAACTTCAAGAATATACCTTTGAGGAATAGGATCGTAAATATCCAGCAGTCTGCTTATTTCTTCACTCACCTCCTGACAATCGTCTAAGGTTACTCCTCCCGGTTTATCGATATAATACCTTAAATACCAATTACCTCCTTCTTTAACAAACTCAACATCCACCAATTCGTAATTTTTTCCCTTTAATGCTTCGTCAGCAATATTTTTAGCTTTTTCTAAAATAAGATTTTTCTGCATAATACCGTACCACCCTTTAAAATAATTTAAAAGAGTGGGAGAAAACCCACTCTATTACTAATCTTCCAAAATTAATCTCATTTTATTATAGCACATTGAATATTTTTATACAATATTCAAAAAAGACAAATCTGATCGGTTTCCCTTAAACCACCGAGAACCCCGTTTTTTCTTAATATTTCAATAACATTTTTTGTTACTCTTGTCCTTATTCTTAGATCTTCTATTGATGTGAAAGGAGCTTTTTGTCTTTCTTCAAAAATGCTTAACGCAGCGGCAATGCCGAGGCCGGGTAGAGTTGTTAAAGGTGGTAAAATACCTTCATCAGTAATAATAAATTTTTTATAATGAGAGTTATATAAATCAACGGGCAAAAATTCTATTCCCCTCAGATACATTTCATTCGCCACTTCCAGAATTGTTAATAAATTTTTTTCCTTTGCTGAAGCTTCCTTATCCTTACTTTCTATTTCTTTAATAGCTTCTTTTATAGCTTTATGTCCTTTTAAGATCAATTCCCCATCGAAGTCATCTGCCCTTACCGTGAAATAAGTGGCATAAAAAGCCTTTGGATAATATACTTTAAAATAAGCAATTCTAAAAGCCATAATTACGTAAGCAACTGCATGAGCTTTTGGGAACATATATTTTATTTTCTTGCAGGATTCAATAAACCATGGTTCTACGTTATTTTTTTTCATAATTTCCTCTTCTTCGGGTTTTAATCCCTTTCCCTTTCTTACCCTTTCCATTATATTAAAAGCGATTTTAGGCTCTACTCCTTTTTCTATAAGATGTAGCATAATGTCATCGCGGGTAGCAATTACTTCCTTCAAAGTTGCTATTTTGTTTTTAATTAGATCTTGAGCATTGTTTAACCATACATCTGTCCCATGGGATAAACCGCTGATTCTAACAAGTTCGGAAAAAGTAGTGGGTCTTGTATCTTCCAGCATCTGTCTTACAAAACGAGTTCCAAATTCCGGCACCCCTAAGGTTCCTACTGTAGTTCCGACATCCTCTGGATTTAATGACAAAGGTTCCAAACTGGAAAATATACCCATGGTTTTCCTGTCATCTAAGGGAATTTCTCTTGCATTTACCCCGGTTTCTTCCTCCAGCAGCTTTATCACAGTAGGATCGTCATGTCCCAGCAGATCCAATTTTAAAAGCCTTTCACTTATCGAATGATAATCGAAATGGGTAGTGATGACTCCTGATTCCCTGTCATCAGCCGGGTATTGTATAGGGGTAAACTCATAAATCTCTTTATCTTTGGGAACTACTATTAATCCGCCGGGATGTTGACCGGTTGTTCTTTTTACTCCCGTTATTCCCTGCGCTAACCTTTTAATTTCACACTCGGGGAAATTTAATTTATTATCATTTGCATAGGATTTTACAAAACCGTAAGCCGTTTTCTCGGCAATTGTAGATATAGTACCTGCCCTGAATACGCTATCTTTTCCAAAAAGCTCTTCTGTATACTTGTGAGCTTTACTTTGGTATTCTCCTGAAAAGTTAAGATCAATATCCGGTACTTTATCTCCTTCAAAACCCATAAAAACTTCAAAGGGAATATTAAATCCGTCTTTTTTCATTTTACTTGAACAATTTGGACATAATTTGTCCGGAAGATCTGGCCCTACAATTCCTTCATTGTTCTCAACAAAAATAGTTTTCTTGCATTTAGGGCACAAATAGTGAGGCGGTAAAGGATTTACTTCGGTGATTTCACACATGGTAGCTACCAGGGAAGATCCAACGGAACCCCTTGAACCTACTAAATAACCGTCGTTCAAAGATTTTTTCACAAGTTTATGAGCAATTAAATATATAACCGAATATCCGTTATTTACTATGGAATTAAGCTCTCTTTCAATTCTTTTTTTGACAATTTCCGGGAGATCCTCTCCGTAAATTTCTTTTGCTCTCTTATAAGTCATATTTATTATTTCTTCTTCGGCCCCATCTATTTTTGGGGGATATAATTCATCGGGAACTGGTTTTAAATTATCTTTTATAAGTTCGGCAATTCTCCTTGGATTCTCAATTACTACTTCGTAAGCCGGGCCGTCACCCAAATATTCAGCTTCGGATAACATTTCCTTTGTGGTTTTCAAATATAGCATGGAGCTTTTATCATAATCCTGATATCCCTGAGCATTGAGCAGGATCTTTCTAAAAATTTCATCTTCAGGATTAATAAAATGGGCATCACTGGTCATAACTACGAATTTATTTAATTTTTTTCCAAGGAGGTAAATTTTTTTATTTATTTCTTTCAATGTCTCCTCGCTTTTTACAATACCTCTTTGAACCATAAAATAATTATTTTTTAAAGGTTGAATTTCCAGAAAATCATAAAAAGAGGCAAGCCTTTCAATATCCTCTTCAGAATGATAATTTAAAAGAGCCTGAAAAAGTTCTCCCGATTCACATGCCGAACCTATCAAAAGACCTTGTCTCATGGAATTAAGCAGAGATTTTGGTATCCTCGGATGCCTGTAAAAATAATTTAAATGAGATATAGAAACCAATTTGTATAAATTATAAAGTCCTGTTTCATTCTGAGCAAGAATAATCGCATGATAAGAATTTATATTACACGGCGTATTTAATGTGTTTAAATCGGAAAGTTTTAAGGCTCCTTTTTCTTTTGCTCTTTTTATTAATTCTATAAATATAAGTGCCAGGGCATTAGCATCATCTGTGGCCCTGTGGTGATTTTTTAGCTTAATGTTTAAATACTTTGCCACAGTATCCAGCTTATGGTTTTTAATATCTTCAAGAACCATAGCCGATAAAGCAACGGTATCAATGACACTATTTTTAAAGGGAATGCCCAGTTTATAAAAGTCCCTTCTTAAAAATCCTGAATCAAATTCTGCATTGTGAGCTACGAATACAGCATCTTTAATAAAATCTTTAAACTTGTATAAAGCTTCGTTAAGAGGAGGGGCATTTTCCACCATCGCATTTGTAATCCCGGTTAAGCTGGAAATACTTGATGGAATAGATTTTTTAGGCTTTATAAAAGTATGAAAGGTGTCGATAATTTCTCCTTTATATATTTTTACAGCTCCAATTTCTATTATTTCGTCAGAATCCATTGATAGGCCTGTTGTTTCAATATCAACGGCTACATAAAGAAAATCATCAATATTTCCTTCCGGTGGGAATGCAATTACTGGAAATTGGTCATCAAAGATATAGGCTTCCATTCCGTAAATAGGCTTTACGCCCGAATTTATAGAAGCTTCGTAAATCTCAGGAAAAGCTTGTACAACCCCATGATCTGTAAATGCTATAGCTTTCCAACCCCAATTTTTTACCATTTCTATTACTTCTTTTGGGGAACAAATCGCATCCATCGAGGAAAATTTAGTATGTAAATGAAGCTCAACCCTTTTTTCTTCTGCTTCATCCTTTCTCCAGGGTTTTTCGGAAAGTTTTATATCATAAGGTATCAATTCGTATTCCTGTGTAAATTTACTTTGTTCAATCTTGCCTCGAATTTTTAAATACTGTCCTTCTTCTAAATAATTAATTAACTCTTTTTTATCTTTTTTCAAAAATAATTTAACCGGTAAAGAAGCCGTATTATCAGTAATTGCGAAGGTTACAAGCAATCCTTCATTTTTCAGTTCTTTTACTTGTACATCGAAAATTTTCCCTAATATTACAACTTCTTTCTCTTCACCGGCAATTGCATTGATATTGATCGGTGGTTGTTCAAAGTCTTTTCCTAAAATAACATCAATCTGCTTTTTTTGTTTTTTATCTTTTTCACAACTTAAATCCATTAAGATAGATTCAACAATTTTTCTTTCCTCTTCTTCGAAATCATAATATTCAACTTCTAACTTTTCTTTAAATTCTACATTGATTTCAATACCGTACCTTAAAAAAAACTTTTCGATAAAGTCCTTTGCTCTTTTTTTTTCTAAATACTTATTACCATTTTTTTCTACTATGATCTCCAGTACTCCATTTTTATATTCCCAGCTCGTATTTATTAAAAATATTCTGGTGGAAGGGTATTTCTTAAAAAGCTCTTCTTTGCAAGTTTCCCAGTTCTCTTTAATTACTTCTATCGCAACCTTTTTATCACAGTTTTTGTTTGTTTCTATAAAATTTAAGTTAATATTTGCATTACAGCCAATTTTTTGTTTAATATCTCTTGTAATTTTATTAATTATCTCTTCTTTTAAAGGATCTATGCCTTCCAAATATATATCAACGCTCTGTTGTTTTTTATTTATTTCTACTTTTTTAACAATTGTACTTTTTATAATTAAAATTTCTTTATCATTATAATTTGATAAAGAAACAATTTTAAATAGATCTAACATAGTTCTTCCTCCGGCCAAATTAAATATCGATACATTGAACACCTTCAATAGCCGACAATTTCATTATAACATCCTCTATTTTTACATTTGCTGGTAACCTTACAGTAAGATTTATATTTACTCTATCCTCATCTAAATTTTCCATTTTGATATTTCTTATACTTATTCCGTATTCTCCCAAAACCGTACCAATTTTTCCCAATTGTCCCGGTTTATCCGAAACAGTGACATATATGTTATAAAGTAGCCTCCGATTAATGAATACCGCTTCTATTCTGGTAAGGGAAATAAGTGTAATAAAAGTAAAAATTGTAGCAATTATAGCAGCAGAATAAAAGCCGCAACCTATAGCAAGTCCAATGGAAGCTACAGTCCACAGGCTTGCAGCCGTGGTTAAACCCTTAACAGTAGGTCCAACTCTTATAATTGTTCCTGCACCCAGGAATCCTATACCACTTACTACTTGTGCTGCAATCCTTGAAGGGTCTGTAGAGGTAAAAGCTCTAAATTTTTCAAATATAAATATTGAAACCAGCATTGTTAAAGTCGATCCTACGCACACAAGGACATGTGTTCTAAAGCCGGCCGGCCTATTTACACTCTCCCTTTCAATTCCTATGATACCTCCAAGAATTATCGATAAAAGGAGACGAGTCACCACTTCACTTTGAGTAATCATTTAATACACCCCGAATCTAAGTTTTATAAACACCCTTAATATATCATAGTACATTTTCAAACGAGCAAAACTTCCTCTAAAAAATCCCCTTTTTTCTTCCTTCATTACATGGGTTAAATCGTATAAATCTACCATTTTTACTTTAAAACCTTCTTTTTTCGATAAGATTGTTAACGCCATTTCTAAACCGTAATTATCAGCAGGATAAGTTATTAATTTTTCCATTACCTCTCTTTTCATAGCCCTTTGTCCCGATAGAAAAGGGGTTATTTTTTGCGCTAAATCAGTGGCCCCTCTCCCGTTTTTAAAAATTCCAATACTCATGTCTGCTTCCATTTTTTTTACTGGTTCAATTAATTTTTCTATATGCTCTTTTTTTAAGCCTACCAGATCTGCATCTAACATTAAAATAATTTCCGATTTAGTAGATTTATACCCTTCTAAAATAGCCGAAAATTTGCCTTTATTTTCTTTTATGTCTAATACTTTAATCCCCAGGTTTCTTCCTACTTGTGAAGTATTGTCAGTAGAACCGTCACTAACTAAAATAATTTCATCGCATAGACCGCTTTCTATAATCGTTTTTAACACCGATCCTACCGTCCGTTCTTCATTATATGCTGGAACTATAGCTGCCACTGACATGGTAACCCTCTCCTTTTATCATAATTTACATGAAAAAATAATCTAATCAAGCAAAAAAAATTTATCACAGAGTATTAAAAAATTCAATATTAATATTATTAAATTCTATTTCAAAGGACTTTCCAGTTTTTCTTTCTTTTATTTCAACTTTTCCTTCTTTAATAAATTTATTGCCAATTATAATTTTATACGGTATACCCAGCAAATCTGCATCCTTGAATTTAACTCCCGGGCTATCTTCCCTATCGTCAATAATGACATCCAAATACTTTATTAATTTTTCATAAATTTCCTTTGATGCATTAAGAATAGACTCATTTTTTACATTTATTGGGATAATGTAGCAAAGAGCGGGAGAAAACTCCGGGGTAAATATCAATCCTTCAGAATCCCTATTTTTTTCAGAAATTAAATAAAAGAGATTAAATAAATCTATTTTCATAGAATTAAAGGTTATATTATTTTCCTTGGATGTCGAAAATTCTACAACTATTTGACCCTCAATTATTTCCATTGGTCTATTGCAGACAGGGCAAAGGTCATTATCTTTATTTTCTTTAATGTCGCAAACGATATCAATCTTTATATCTTTTTCCGGAATAACGTCTATTATATGGTAATCTTCTTCATTTGCACCTACTACTGCTTCCTTCATGTCAATAATATCCCTATCAGCTATGACTTTCATGTCAAGCCCAATAGGCCCAGCAAATCCCATTTTGGTGTGGCCAAAATTTATTATTTCTTCTTCATTGGCCAAAGTAACTTTGTAAGCACCTAAAACTCTTTTCAACTTTTCTTCATTTATATTCCTTGAACCTTTTACAAGAGCAGCTATGTACTCTTCCTTATTATTATTATAATTAACTTTGTAAATCATTGTTTTGATAGTCTTTTCTGGAGAAATATTTAAGAAGCTACAAAGTTCGGAAATGGTCTTAATACCAGGTGTATAAACCTTTTTCATGCTTTCATTCTTTTTAAGTTTCTTAGGCTCAATTTCTTTTTTATAACTTACATAATTTAAGGAGTATGAATTTGAGCACCCCGGACAATGTAAAAAAGCAAAATCTCTTTTTTCCGAGGAAAAAGAATAAATTATTTTTTCATTACTTTCTGCTACAGTAAAATATTTTTGGCTGATAATTTTTTGCATAAAATAATCTAAAATTTGATTTAATATTCTGGGCAATTTTGGAGTAATGTTTGTGATTTCATAGGAATAGAGGGTAAAATCGTTTAAAAAGTAAAAGTTTAAAGGAAGGATTTTTTCATTGTAGATTTCTCTTTTTATATCTTCTATGGAAGGTTCAAATTGATATATTTTTTGAAAATTTTCGGCTTCTATTCTATTTATAATTATTTCTTTTATTTTATCCAAAATTTTTACTCCCAGGGAATAAAAGGTCAGGGTTTCCCCTGACCTTAGTAATCCGCTTTTATACAAGAGTTTTTCGGTATCGTATTTTAAACCGGCAGGGATATTAAATACGCTCTTTGGGAATATTTCGGTTGCTTTCATTCTCCTTTCACCTCGAATTAATAGGATTTTGCAAAATAGACCATTTTTTCTGCTTCCTTTCCACACACTACGCATCTATCAGATAATTTTTCCTGTTCAAAAGGTATGCAACGGAGTGTGGCACCCGTCTGTTCTTTAATGTATTTTTCGCAATCGCCATTGCCACACCACATCGCCTTGACAAACCCTCTATAATTTTCAATTAAATTTTTCAATTCCTCAAAGTTTAAAGCTACCCTTGTATTTTCTTCTCTATATTTTTTGGCTTGTTCAAACATATTTTTTTGAATATCATTCAGGAGATTTTTTATATATTCCACGGCATCTTCCTCGGCAACAAAATTCTTTTCGAAAGTATCTCTCCTTACCACCACTACTTGGTTATTTTCAATATCCTTAGGCCCTATTTCTAACCTTACGGGTACTCCCTTCATCTCCCATTCGTTAAATTTCCATCCGGGAGTATATTCATCTCTATCATCAAGTTCAACCCGGAATTCGTTCTTTAATAGTTCGTATATTTCTTTAGCTTTATTCAAAACTAAATCTTTCTTTTGACCAAAAATGGGAACTATTATGACTTGAATTGGTGCTACTTTGGGCGGTAATTTTAATCCACGGTCATCGCCATGAGTCATTATAATCGCACCTATTAATCTCGTAGATACACCCCAGGAGGTTTGCCATACGTATTTCAGCTGTCCGTCCTGGTCTAAAAATTGTATGTCAAAAACTTTGGAAAAATGTTGCCCCAAATTGTGAGAAGTACCTGCCTGCAATGCCCTCCCATCACTCATCAAGGCTTCAATTGTATAGGTTCTCAGTGCACCAGCAAATTTTTCATTTTCTGATTTTCTTCCTTTAATTACAGGTATGGAAAGTTCCGATTCCACAAAGTCTCTGTATACTTCCAGCATCCGTAAAGTCTCTTCTTCAGCATCTTCTTCGGTTCGGTGGGCTGTATGACCTTCCTGCCATAAGAATTCAGCGGTCCTTAAAAAAGGTTTCGTACTTTTTTCCCATCTTACTACATTACACCACTGATTAATTAGTACAGGCAAGTCTCTATAAGATTTTATCCATTTTGCATACATGCTACAAATAATTGTTTCCGAAGTAGGTCTTACGGCAATTCTTTCCGCCAGTTCTTCCTGCCCACCATGAGTTACCCATGCAACTTCGGGGGCAAAACCTTCCACGTGTTCTGCTTCTTTTTTAAGTAAAGATTCGGGGATAAAAACAGGAAAATATGCATTTTTATGTCCGGTATCTTTAAAACGCTTATCCAAAAGTTTTTGAATGTTTTCCCATATTGCATATCCATAGGGCCTTATTACCATACAGCCCCTAACCGGTGAATAATCAGCCAATTCTCCTTTTAAAATTACATCTACATACCATTGAGCAAAATCTTCACTGCGCGGGGTAATTTCTTTAACAAATTTTTCTTCCATAACAATACCTCCTTTATAAAATTAAAAAACCTTCGCCTGAAGGGGCGAAGGTTATTCGCGGTACCACCCTATTTGGTACTCATTAGAGATAACGGCGTTTGCCGGCAAAAGCAGCTCGGGAGGTGGGTTCGAAAGTCCCTTGCGGCGACCCTTTCAGCCTTTGGGGTGCGCTCTCTTTTCGCAGGTAAACTTTCTATTAGCCTCCGTCATTACCTTTAAATTTTTAATTTGTATTATATTTTATTAAAATTTTACATATTTGTCAAACACTTTTACCCTTGAGCTTTTTGCTTTGTACCATTTTTTTAATTTCTATCACAAATTTATTGCAGTAT
>NZ_JBNARB010000020.1:0-42474 GCF_049723235.1 Thermovenabulum sp.
CTGCAATAAATTTGTGATAGAAATTAAAAAAATGGTACAAAGCAAAAAGCTCCATTAAAAAAAAACTTGACATCGTTTATATTCATGTTATAATCATTATAAATAAATAGTCACCTTTAAACTGGTCCCGTGAGGCTGGTAAGGTGAGGCGAAAAGATATAAGGAAAAAAAGCCTTTCTCTGCCTGACGGAGGAGGGCTTTTTTTGTGCCCTAAATCTGTTATCGATAAATAATATTCTAATAAAAAATTCCCTATGCCTCACGGCATAGGGAATTTTTTTAAGGAGGAATAATATGTTTAAAAACTACGGGCTGTTGGGTATTGAACATTTAGAAAAAGAAGAGATTGAAAAAATATTGGAGCTGGCGTTTTTTTACAAAGATTGTATTAAAAAAAATATTAAAAAATTATCCGCACTTAAAGGAAAATCAGTAGTTAATTTATTTTACGAACCCAGCACCAGAACAAAAAATTCCTTTGAGTTAGCCGCAAAATACCTTGGCGCAAATGTAATAAATTTTACCACTCAGGGAAGCAGCGTACAAAAAGGAGAGACATTAAAAGATACCGTCTCAACTTTAACTGCCATGGGAATCGATGCAGTAATTATAAGACATAATGTCTCAGGTACTCCAATGTACTTAAAAAAATATATAAATCTTCCTGTAATTAATGCAGGAGATGGAATGCACGAACATCCTACCCAGGCTTTACTCGATATGATGACTGTTATGGAATACAAAGGAACTCTTAAGGACTTAAAAATTGCGATAATTGGGGATATCGCCCACAGCAGAGTAGCTAAATCAAATTTAATAGGGTTTTCCAAAATGGGGGCAAAAGTATTTTTAGCAGGTCCCTCTACATTAGTTCCTGAGGCAGCCAAAAAGTTTGGTGCAATAATTAGTTACAATGTAAAGGAAGCCGTAAAAGAAGCAGATGTGGTAATGGGGCTTAGATTACAATTGGAGCGACAAAAAAAGAATTTATTTCCCAGTACCGGTGAATATGCCAAATATTATGGAATCAATTCAACGGTGTTAAATTTAGCTAAACCGGATGTGTTACTGTTACACCCTGGTCCTGTCAATAGAGAAGTTGAACTTACTTCTGAAGTAATGGATGGAGAAAAGTCCTGCATTGGCGAACAGGTTACAAATGGTGTAGCCATTAGAATGGCGGTTTTAAATCTTCTCATAGGAGGTAATGAGTATGAAAAAGCTGTTTAAAAATGCAAGGGTTATAGACCCATTTCAAGGAATTGATGATATTTTTGATCTATTAATCGAGGGTGAAAAAATAGCAGCTATAGACGTAAATTTATCGATATCCGATGCAGATGTAGAAGATCTTTCCGGAAAAATAATTACCCCTGGGCTGATAGATATGCATGTACATTTTCGGGAGCCCGGTTTTGAAAAAAAAGAAGATATTAAAACGGGGATGCTTGCTGCCGCAAAAGGTGGTTTTACCGCCGTAGCCTGTATGCCCAACACAAATCCTCCCTTAGATAATCCCTATTTAATAAAGTATGTAATTGATAGAGCCAAAGAATATGACCTAATAAGGTTATATCCTATAGGATGTGTCACTAAAGGGAGATTAGGACAAGAACTTTCTGAAATTGGAAAGATGTGTGAACAAGGAGCTGTAGCATTTTCGGATGATGGAAATCCAATTGCAAATAGTGCATTAATGAGAAGAGCCCTTCAATATGCAAAAGGGTTTGAAAAAGTAATAATAGATCACTGTGAGGATTTAAGTTTATCCGAAGGTGGTCAGATAAATGAGGGCTATATGAGCTTTAAATTGGGTCTAACTGGAATTCCGGCATCGGCCGAAGAGATAATGGTTGCAAGGGATGTAATCCTTGCAAAGGAAACGAATTCGAAAATTCATATTGCACATGTAAGCACAAAAGGATCAGTAGAAATTATTAGAAGAGCCAAAGAATCTGGAATTAATGTAACCTGTGAGGTAACCCCCCATCATCTAATATTAACAGAAGATATAGTAGAAGAATACAATACCTTAGCAAAGGTAAACCCGCCTTTAAGAACCTTAGAGGATATAGAGGCTCTGTTAGAAGGATTGAGAGATGGAACAATAGATTGCATTGCCTCAGACCACGCCCCCCATACTAAGGAAGAAAAGGAAATGGAATTCGAATATGCTCCCTTTGGAATTTCTGGTATAGAGACATCCTTAGGAATAATTATTGACAGATTGGTATCCAAAGGGATTATATCTTTTGCTCAAATGGTAGAAAAAATGTCCCTGAACCCTGCAAAAATATTGAACATTAATGGAGGCAGGTTAAAAAAGGGAGATTATGCTGATATTACTATTATTGACCCGGATTTAGAATGGGTTGTAAATAATAAAGAGTTTCTGTCAAAAGGTAAAAATACGCCCTTTAATGGTTATAAATTAAAGGGTAAAGCAATCAGGACAATTGTAAGAGGTAAAGAAGTTTATAGGGAGGACTATTATGAAAGCTTTGTTGGCACTGGAAGACGGTTCGGTATATGAAGGGATTGCTGTAGGTTCAAGCGGAACAAAATATGGCGAACTGGTTTTTACAACAGGCATGACGGGATATCAGGAAGTTTTAACCGACCCCTCTTATGCTGGTCAAATTATTCTGTTTACTTTTCCCCTAATAGGCAATTACGGTACATTTGATGAATTTCAAGAATCCACAAAAATTTACGCAAGAGGTGCTGTAGCAAAAGAATTAAATGATATGTCCTTTACTGAAATTGAAAATTTAACAAATTATTTAATTAAAAATAAGACATTAATGATAACCAATATTGATACAAGAGCAATCACTTTAAAACTTAGAAATTATGGAGTTATGAAGGCAGCTATTTCAAGTGAATTAAATGAATCTGAACTTATAGAACTTGTAAAAAAAGCCCCAGGTTTATCTGAAGAAAATCTTATTAAAGAAGTAACCTCCTCTGAAAAGGTAATATATAAACCTACTTCCCAAGCTATAATCCCTCTAAAAATTGGTGTAATGGATTTTGGAGTTAAAAAAGGTATTATTAATGCATTATTAAATAGAGGTTGTGAAGTGGTTGTTTTCCCCGCATTTACTTCTTTTGAAGAGATTTTAAAAGAAAATTTAGACGGATTAATATTGTCCAATGGGCCCGGTGATCCTAAGAATGTTCAATTCGCCATAAAAAATATTAAAAACCTTATCGGCAAATTACCCATTTTCGGTATATGCCTTGGACATCAACTCTTGTCCCTTGCTTTAGGATGTGAAACTTATAAGTTAAAATTCGGCCACAGAGGTTCCAACCATCCCGTAATAGATTTAAAAATTAAAAAAGCTTTTATAACTACTCAAAACCACGGTTTTGCAGTTTCTGAAAAAGGTTTGGATAAAAATATTAAAATCACTCACATAAATGCGAATGATAAAACAATAGAGGGTATTGAATGCCCGGATTATAATATTTTTTCAGTACAATTTCATCCGGAAGCTTGTCCTGGTCCAAACGACACTGATTATCTATTTGATAAATTTATCCGATTAATTTTAAAGGAGGAAGCTAATGCCTAAGGATCAAAATTTAAAAAAGGTATTGATTATTGGTTCGGGGCCTATAATAATCGGACAGGCTGCTGAATTCGACTACTCTGGCACCCAAGGATGTCTTGCTTTAAAGGAAGAAGGTATAAAAGTAATACTTTTAAACAGCAATCCTGCTACAATTATGACCGATCCAAAGGTAGCGGATAAGGTGTACATGGAACCAATTAATATAGATTTCGCAGAAAAAATTATACAAATAGAAAAACCCGACGGAATTCTGCCCACCCTCGGTGGGCAAGCAGGATTGAATCTTGCTGCAGAACTTTACGAAAGAGGAATTCTTAAAAGGCAAGGTGTAAGATTACTCGGTACTCCGATTACTGCAATTAAAAAAGCAGAAGATAGAAAGCTTTTTAAAAATTTAATGATAAAAATAGGAGAACCGGTACCAGAAAGTGCGATAGTAAAAAACGAAAACGAAGCTTTAGAATTTGCAAAAAAGCATGGTTTCCCTCTGGTAATAAGACCTGCTTATACCTTAGGAGGTACAGGTGGAGGAATTGCATTTAATGAAAAAGAATTGATAGAAATTACCAAATTAGGACTTCTATACAGCAGAATAAAACAGGTTTTGATCGAAAAAAGCTTACTCGGTATGAAAGAAATAGAATACGAAGTAATCAGGGATAAAAAAGGTCAATGTATAACCGTATGTAACATGGAAAATATTGACCCGGTTGGGGTTCATACCGGAGACAGCATAGTAGTTGCACCAAGCCTTACACTTAGTGACAAAGAATATCATATGTTAAGAAAAGCCGCAATAAAAATAATAAATGCTCTTAAAGTAGAGGGAGGATGTAATATTCAATTTGCTCTCGACAGTAAAAGCGGTAAATATTATGTAATAGAGGTAAATCCAAGGGTATCAAGATCCAGTGCTCTTGCATCAAAAGCCACAGGTTATCCAATCGCAAAAATAGCTGCGAAAATTGCGCTGGGCTATACCCTTGATGAGCTAAAAAATCCGATAACGGAAAAAACAGCCTTTTTTGAGCCGGCTTTAGATTATGTTGTAGTAAAATTACCTCGTTTCCCCTTTGATAAATTTGAGGATGCGGATAGGACTTTAAATACCCAGATGAAGGCTACAGGTGAAGTAATGGCAATAGGCAGAACCTTTGAATATGCGTTAATGAAGGCAATTAGGTCTTTAGAACAGGGCTATTTAGGACTTATAATATCAGACTTCAGTAATATTTGCGATGATGAACTTTTAAAATTAATTTGTATTCCAACGGATAAAAGAATTTTCGCAATAGCTGAAGGCCTTAGAAGAGGACTAACCCCTGAATTAATTTCAGAGAAAAGTAAAATAGATCGCTTTTTTATAGAAAAAATAAACAACATCGTAAATGTGGAAAAACAACTTATAGAAAATCCCACCGAAGAAATAATTAATAAAGCAAAAATGATGGGCTTCCCCGATAAATTGATATCGGAAATAATAAACAAAAATGAGGAAGAAGTAAAACAAAAAACTAAAATCCGTATCTCTTATAAAATGGTAGATACCTGTGCAGGAGAATTTCAAGCCTTCACTCCCTATTATTACTCCAGTATTGGTGAAGATAATGAAGCTCATCCGTTAGAGGGTAAAAAAGTAGTGGTAATAGGTTCTGGTCCTATTAGAATAGGTCAGGGAATAGAATTTGATTACTGCAGTGTTCACGCTATTAACGGAGCAAAAAAAGAAGGATATAAGGCTATAATTATTAATAATAACCCCGAAACGGTAAGTACCGATTTTACAATAGCCGATAGGTTATATTTTGAGCCCCTGTATATAGAGGATGTACTTTCAGTTATTGAAAATGAAAAACCAGATGGGGTGTTACTGCAATTTGGAGGTCAAACTGCTATAAATTTAGCAGAAAAATTAGCCCGAAAAAAAGTAAAAATCTTCGGTACTCCCGTAGAATCAATAGATATTGCTGAAGACAGAGAAAAATTTGATAAACTTCTGGAAAAATTAGATATAAAAAGACCTCCCGGTGTCGCAGTAAAAAGTAAACAAGAAGCCGTATTTGCGGCATCAAAAATAGGTTTTCCTGTATTGATTAGGCCCTCCTATGTTCTGGGCGGCAGAGCAATGGAAATTATATATGGCATAGAAGAACTTGAAGAATATCTAACAAAAGCAACAAAAGTGTCGGAGGAAAAACCTATACTAATTGATAAATATATTTCAGGCAAAGAGGTGGAAGTAGACGCAATATCCGATGGAAAAGAAGTATTAATACCCGGAATTATGGAACATATAGAAAGGGCAGGAATTCATTCGGGAGATAGCATTGCCATTTGCCCTCCCAAAGATTTAAAAAAGGAAACCATAGAAAAAATAATTAATTATACTGAAAAAATATCTATAGCCTTAAAAGTTCGCGGTTTAATAAACATTCAATTTGTGGTGGATAAAGATGAAGTTTACGTGATAGAAGTAAATCCCAGATCCAGTAGAACCGTTCCATTTTTAAGTAAAATAACAAATATTCCTTTAGCAGAAATAGCAGCAAGGATCGCATTAGGAAAGAATTTAAAGGAATTGGGATTAAGAGGGGGTCTTTATAAACAGGATGGAATATTCGCGGTAAAGATGCCGGTATTTTCTTTCTCAAAGCTAAAGAAGGTCGAACCTTCCTTAGGTCCTGAAATGAAATCCACCGGTGAGGTTATAGGAATGGATAAAAACCTTGAAAAGGCTTTGTATAAAGCGTTTTTAGCCACAGGTGTGAAAATACCTTGCCAGGGGACTATTTTAGCGACCATTGCCGACAAAGATAAAAAAGAAGCGATTAACTTATTAAGAAAATTTCATAAACTGGGCTTTTCTATCATAGCTACAGAAGGAACAGCAAAAGCTCTTGAAAAAGCAAAAATCCCTGCAGAAAAGGTTAAAAAAGTGCATGAACAAGAACCTAATATTTTAGATTGTATAAGGGAAGGGAGGGTGCAGTTAGTTATAAATACCCTTACAAAGGGGAAAGCACCCGAAAGAGATGGATTTAAAATAAGAAGGGCTGCTACCGAAACCGGTATACTTTGCATTACTTCAATGGATACTGCAAAAGCTCTATACAAGGTTCTGGAATCAATAACTTTAAAACCTGTAAGCATAGATTGTTCCGGAGGTATAAAATGAAAATAAATGAGAAGGGAATAATTTTAGAAAACAAAAAGATTAGCAATAATATCCATTTATTAAAAATACATGCACCCAAAATATCCATATTTTCACATCCTGGTCAGTTTGCAATGCTAAAAATAAATGATAATACACCCTTTTTAAGAAGGCCTTTTAGCTTTGCCTGGACGAATAAAGAAAAAGGGGAAGTAAATTTTTGTATAAAAGTAGTTGGAGAAGGGACAAAATACTTATCCAGGAAAAAACCACAAGAAGTATTAGACATCATTGGTCCTTTAGGAAATGGCTTTCCAATGGAAAAAGATTTTTTAGAATATAAAAGCTTTGTTATATTAGGTGGAGGTATGGGGGCTGCTCCCTTAGCCTTTTTGGCAAAATACTGCAAGGATTTGAAAATAGAAAAAATTGCATTTTTAGGAGCAAAAACAAAAGATGAAATTATTTTGAGTGATATTTTTGAAGAAACGGGCTTTAAGGTAAATATTTCCACAGACGACGGCAGTGAAGGGATAAAATCAAGTGTTTTGGAATCGTTAGTTTCTAAAATTGACAGCATAAAAAAGCCTTTTATTTTATATGCTTGCGGGCCTAAAAATATGCTAAAAGGCTTAAAAAAGTTAAATTTAAAATATTGCAAAATTTACGCTTCCTTAGAAGAAAAGATGGCCTGTGGAATAGGAGCCTGTTTGGGGTGTGCCGTAAAAACATCCGGGGGTAGTTATAAAAGGGTCTGTAGAGATGGCCCGGTATTTAATATCAACGATATTGATTTTGAGGAGGATCAAAATGGAGAATAATATTTTAAATAAAGTAATAATAGCACTGGATTTTTCCGATGAAACAAAGGCTTTAGAGATAGTAGAAATTTTGAAAGATGATATTAATATTTTTAAAATAGGTTTGGAGCTTTTTATATCCAGCGGTCCAAAAATTATAGAAAAAATCCGTTCGAAAAACAAACAGGTATTTCTGGACTTAAAATTTCATGATATTCCCAATACTATTAAAAAAGCTTTAAACGCTTTGATGGAGTACGATATTTTTATGACCACAATTCATGCATTGGGTGGCAGAAAAATGTTAAAAGAAGCAAAAGATTCAATAATTGAAGCTTCGGAAAAGAAAAATAAGAAAAGACCTTTGCTGATAGCCGTAACTTTATTAACAAGTTTATCCAATGATGATCTTATTGAAATAGGCATCAAAGAAAATTTAGAAGAAGAGGTTTTAAATCTTGCTAAGATTTCAAAAGAAGAAGGTATAGATGGAATTGTTTCATCGCCTTTAGAATTACCTTATTTAAAAAAAGAGTTAAAAAACGAGCTATTATTAATTACTCCTGGAATAAGAAATGGGACCGTTCCCATACCTGGTGATGATCAAAGGCGGAATTCAAGCCTTAAACAAGCTATTTATCAAGGTGCGGATTTCGTAGTGATTGGAAGACAAATAACATTAGCAGAAGATCCAAAAAAAGCTTTATATTATTTATTAGGTCAGGAGTGATAAGATTTGGATTATTTAATAGAAAAATTTGCGCAACTTGGTGCAATTAAAAAAGGACATTTTCTGTTATCATCTGGAAAACATAGCGATACCTATATTCAGTGTGCAAAAATTTTTGAATACCCTTTAGAAGCCCAGAATATAGTAAATATTTTAGCGCAAAAATTATATGGGCAAAAAGTGGACACAGTAATTGGCCCTGCAATTGGAGGTATTACGGTAGCGTATGAAATGGCCAGAGCACTTGGCGTCAGGGCTATTTTCGCAGAAAGAGAAAAGGGAATATTTACCTTAAGAAGAGGATTTGAAATAAAAGAAAAAGAAAAACTTTTAGTAGTAGAAGATGTAATTACAACGGGAGGTTCTGCCCGAGAAGTAATAGACCTGGTGAGAAACCTAAAGGGAGAAGTAATCGGAGTAGCTTCTTTGGTCGACAGAAGTAAAGAAAAAGATATTTTTGATCTGCCTTTTTATAGTTTAGTGAAGATAGACCTTGAAATATACGACGAGGAGGATTGCCCGCTTTGCAAAAAAGGAATTCCATATGTAAAACCAGGGAGCCGGGAATTAAAAAAATAAATCTGGAAGTAAAAATAGGAGATATAAACTTCAAAAACCCTGTTATGAACGCTTCGGGCACCTTTGATTTTTTCGAGTATATGGATTTTTTTAATGTAAATGAAATGGGAGCCTTTATTCATAAGAGCATCACTTTAAAAGAACGAAAAGGAAATCCACCCCCGAGAATTGCTGAAGTATTAGGTGGTATGATAAATTCTATTGGAATTCAAAATGAAGGTGTTGATAAGTTTTCGAGCTTCTGGCAAGAAAATAAAGATTTTATAAAAACAAATTTTATTGTCAGTATCGCCGGTACCTCCTATGCTGAATATGAAGAAATTGTAGAGAAATTGGAAAGCAATAGTTTCTTTTCTGGCTATGAAATAAATATATCCTGTCCCAATATAGAAAAAGGTGGAAGATCTTTCGGACAAAGCCCCAAAGATACTTATGAAGTTGTTAAAAGAATAAAAAATAAAACCAGGAAAACCGTAATAGTTAAATTAAGCCCTTTTGTAACGGATATTACGGAAATAGCAAAAAAGTCAAAAGAAGCGGGAGCCGATGCCATTACAGTTGCCAATACAATTCCTGCTATTAAAATAAATTTAAAGACCAAAAAACCGTCGTTAGGAAATATTATCGGAGGTTTATCTGGACCCGTAACCAAGCCGATTATTATGAAGCTAATTTATGAAATAATAAAAAAGAATATCAAAATTCCAATTATAGCCTGCGGAGGAATAACAAATACCGAAGATGCTTTGGAATATTTAGCCTTAGGTGCAAGTGCTGTTCAAATTGGTACTGCAAATTTTATTAACCCCCTTGTAATTAAAGAAGTAATAGAAGGATTAGAAACATACTTGTTACAACAAAAAATCTATGACATAATGGAATTTATTGGAATATTAAAAATTTAACACATTTATTGAATAAAATTCATGCATAACAGAAGGATTTTAAAAATAAATGTAGAATAAATAATAAAAATCCAAAATGCACTGTAACTCTTTAAAAAGTTACCACGCATTTTGGATCAAACAGGCAGGAAGTTTATTATGATTTATCCAAAAAATACAATTTATATAGTAGGAAATTCTAAATCTCAACAAAATAATCCTATTACGCATATCTATAATGTTTTTTTCATAGGATTTGTGGTAGATAAAAGTACAGGACTTATTTTAGACGTCGATGCATCATTCATATTACAAAGTTCTATCAATTTTATTAAATCCCTTTTTGTAGGAAGAAGTATGGACGAAGATATAAATTCAATTATAGAAGAAATTGAAGCAAGATACTTTGGTTCTTCTCAAAAAGCCATAATTGTAGCTTTTAAGGACGCTCATAAAAAATATCATCAAATTAAAAACGGGAAAAAGAATATTGAAGAAATTTAAGGCTGCTTTATTACCTAATACTTCGGTAATAAAATCCAGCCAATACGTTTTCAATGCGTATTTGGCTGGATTTATTTTTTTGGAGGTGGTTAAAACGAAAATTGTTGACATTAAGATAGGAACTATAAAAGCGTCTTTAAAAAAGCCCTTTATTACTTCTCTCAGGAAAGCTATAGAAATTGAAGATGTAGTGGTCAAAATAATAACCAGCGAAGGAATAGAAGGATATGGCGAAGCCGCACCTATTCCTGCAATTACCGGAGAAACAAAAGGCTCGATTATTGAAGCTATAGAAAAATTTATTAAACCCGCAATAATAGAAATGAATATTGAAGAATTTGAAGAAATAGTAAAAAGAATAAATAGTTCAATTTTACATAATACCAGCGCAAAAGCTGCGTGTGATATTGCTCTGTACGATATAATTTCAAAATTTTATAAAATTCCTTTGTATGAATTTCTCGGAGGTGCAAAAAAAGTTTTAGAATCTGATATTACTATAAGCCTGAATGAATTAGAACAAATGGTTCTTGATTCCATCCAAGCTGTTAACCAGGGGTTTAATACTTTAAAAATCAAAGTAGGAGGTGATTATAAAAAGGATATTCTAAAGATAAAAGCCATAAGGGAAGCTGTTGGAGAAAAAATAAAATTAAGAGTAGACGCAAATCAAGGATGGAACCCAAAAGAAGCAATAATAGCCGCTAACGAAATTGCAAAATACGATATTGAGCTTTTGGAACAGCCTGTTAAGGCGTATGATTTAGAAGGCTTAAGAGAAGTAACGAAAAACTCGCCTATTCCGGTAATGGCTGATGAAAGTATTTTTTCTCCTTATGATGCTTTTAAAATCATTTCAATGAAAGCTGCCGACATAATAAATATTAAACTAATGAAATGTGGTGGAATATATAATGCTTTACTAATAAATTCCTTAGCTGAGTCTGCTGGGATCGAGTGTATGATAGGAAGTATGATGGAAGGGACAATTTCAGTTACAGCTGCTGCACATTTGGCTTTTGCAAAATCAAATATTACGCGATGCGATTTGGATGCTCCTTTTCTCCTCAATAACAATCCCGTGAAAGGAGGTATTTCATATAAGGGGCCTGAAATAATATTCCCTAAATATTCAGGTCTTGGCATAGAAAATATAGAAATATAATAAATTTATATGAGCTACAGTAACAAACTTAGAAAAAGAATATTCTTACAACATGAATTATATATTTTTCCGAAAAACAATTTTTAAATTACACTAAAATATTTTTTCAACTATAATAAAATTAATCTATGGAGGTGAAAACAACTTTAAAAACTCGCCTTAGAATAACCCAGAATAAATTAATAGGGGGGTCTTATTTATGAAAAAGAAATTTTTTGCTGTTATCTTAATTGCTGCAATTGCAATTAGCCTTTTTGCCGGATGCGGTACAAAAAATCAAGCGCAACAGCCTTCACAGCAGCAAACTCAAAATACTGCCCAGGTTTTAAATGATTATTTTACCGATGATCCAAATGGTTTTGACGTTCAGGAAAGTACGACCCTGTCTATGTATACTATGGCAAGGCTCTTATATAGCACATTAGTAAGGTACAAAGGAGAAACTTTAGAACTTGAACCAGAGCTTTTAGCAAAAATGCCCGAAATATCTGAAAATGGTAAAGTTTATACTTTTGAACTCAAAAAAGGAATAAAATTTCATGATGGGCAAACTGAATTAAAATCCGATGACGTGAAATTCACAATCGAGCGTATGCTTGATCCTAACGGTAAAGGTGCAAGCACATGGCTTTTCGAACCGATTCTCGGCGCAAAGGCTTTCATGGAAGGAAAATCGAATTCCCTTGAGGGCTTCAAAAAAATAGATGATTATAAGTTCCAAATAATATTGGAAAAACCTTATGCTCCTTTCATACAGAATTTTGCAGTTCCCTCCGCATCTATATACTCGGAAAAACTTGTTAAAGCTGGTGGCGATAATTGGAAATTCAACCCAATGGGAACAGGGCCCTTCAAATTGAAGAAATACGTACCAAACACCGAAATCGTTTTAGAGAAAAACCCCGATTACTTTGAGCCTGGATTGCCAAAACTTGATGAGATCCGTTTCAGGATAATTCCTGACGATACTACAGCAGTTATGGAATTTGAAAATGGTACCCTTGACGTGGCTACAATTCCTATAACTGAATATCAGAGGATTAAGGATTCAGGAAAATACAATGTTTTAGAAAGTGTAGCGTTAAATACATATTATTTCTTAATGAACGTCAGCGATCCAAAATGGTCTGATGTACGCATAAGAAAAGCTATGGCTATGGCTATTGACAAGAAAAAATTAGTAGAAACCCTATATGGCCCACGGGGAACAGTGGCAAAAGCCTTTGTAACACCTGGAATCCCGGGAGCATACGAATTAGGTCAGGGTCCAGCCTATGATTATAACCCTGATGAGGCGAAAAAATTGGTGAAAGAATTAGGCGGAAATGTAAAAGTTGAAGCTTGGCAAAGAGGTGGAGACAGGTTAACAGACGCTAATATTGCCATTCAGGCAATGGCAAAAGAAGTAGGTATTGATCTTGATATCAAAATAGTAGAAAGGGCTGCTTTCGGAGACGCGAGGAGTAAGGGTAAAATTCCTGCAAACTATGGCAACTGGTGGGCAGATATCCCTGATCCCGATAACTATTTATATACATTCTTTGCAAAGACCAATCAAATGTCTTCAGGTTACAACAATAAAAAAGTTCAAGAAATGTTAGAACAGGCTCGTGCAGAAACTGATACTGTAAAACGAAATGAACTTTACAGAAAAATTGAGGATACAATCGTTAAAGAAGATGTGGCTGTCATCCCCTTATTCCATATAAAGAGTTTGCTTGCAACACAGAAAAATGTGAAGGGGATATTTATTCATCCTACCGGCGTAACGGTATACATTAATGCATACAAAGAATAATTTATTTATAGTTTAATTTTCCTTTTTTACTTAGAGAAATCTTAATAGGAGAGATGCACTTACTTTGTGCATCTCTCCACGTTTACTTCTTGGAGGTGTAACGTTTGTTAGAATATATTTTTAGAAGGTTGCTTTTTTCTATTCCCGTATTAATAGGGGTATCGTTAATAACGTTTATCTTGCTCAATGTGGTTCCAGGAGATCCGGTAGTAGAAATGCTCGGTAAACACGCAGATCCGCAAACTGTACAAAAAATAAGGCAACAATTGGGTTTAAACGATCCACTATATATTCAGTACTTCAGGTTTTTGTTTAATGCAGTAAGAGGCGATTTAGGAAGGTCTTTTAAGACAGGTCAACCTGTAACAAAAATGATTTTGGAAACCTTCCCAACCACTTTAAAGCTTGCACTTTCATCAGCTTTTGTAGCAATAATAATAGGTCTTACTGTTGGAATAATTTCAGCTGTTAAACAGTATTCTTTTTTTGATCATTTCTCCATGCTTATAGCATTAGCGGGAATTAGCGCACCAATTTTTTGGGTAGCTGTTATTGCACAAATATATTTTGGGCTATATTTGGGATGGCTACCAATTTCAGGATATTCTTCAATAAAGCACATGATTTTGCCAGCAGTTGTTTTGGGTATTAGATTTGCTGCTTCCATTGCAAGATATACCAGGAGTATGATGCTTGATGTAATAAGACAGGATTATATAAGAACTGCCCGTGCTAAAGGTTTAGCTGAAAAAACGGTAATTTTTGTCCATGCGCTAAAAAATGCTCTAATTCCGGTGGTTACTATAATTGGAATGCAAATAAGCGGGCTATTAACCGGCTCCATATTAACGGAAACGATATTTGCCATACCAGGGATAGGAAGACTTTCTGTATGGGCTTTATCTAATAGGGATTTTCCTCTCGTTCAGGGGACGGTTCTTTTTACAGCAGTAATTTTTGTCATAGGAAATTTAATAGTAGATCTTTCCTATGCCTATTTAGATCCAAGAGTCAGGCTACAGTAAGGGGGCATCAAGAGTGGCTGAAAATTTTTCCTTTTGGCAAGATGCATTTAAGAGGTTAAAACGAAACCGTCCTGCAATGATTGGACTTGTTATAATTATTTTATTTACCCTTCTTGCTATTTTATCTCCGGTGCTTTCACCAGCCGACCCGATAAAACAAGACCTTTCAAATAGATTAAAACCCCCGGGGTCCCCATCAAATATTTGTAAAAACGGTATTTATATCCTTGGTTCAGATGAATTTGGAAGAGATATATTATCAAGGATTTTATATGGTGCACGAATTTCTTTAAGTGTCGGCATTATCTCTCAAATATTAGTGACAATCGTCGGAGTAACCATGGGGTCATTAGCAGGTTATTACGGTGGGAAAATCGATATGTTGATTATGAGGCTTGCCGATATTCTATTTGCATTTCCTGACCTTTTGTTTTATATAGGAGTAATGTTTGCTTTAGGTCCGAGTATCTATAATGTTTTTGTAGCATTAGCATTGATAGGATGGGCAGGAATGGCTCGTTTAGTAAGAAGTCAGGTAATTTCCTTAAGGGAGATGGAATATATTGAAGCTGCCAAAGCTCAAGGTTTATCTGATTTAAGAATAATATTGAAACATATTCTCCCCAATTGTGTAGGACCGATAATTGTCTCTATTACAATGGGAATTCCGGGAGCAATTTTAGCTGAGGCTTCACTTTCCTTTTTAGGATTGGGTGTTCAGCCGCCTACACCAAGTTGGGGAAACATGATTTACGCCGCAAGGGCTTATATGAGAACAAACCCAATGTATTCGGTATGGCCAGGTCTTGCAATAATGATTATGGTATTTTCTTTTAATCTTTTAGGTGACGGTTTGAGGGATGCCTTTGATCCTAAATTAAAAAGATAAAATTACTTATAATGAGGGGTTTAAAATGAATGTTAATAATATCAACAAATTGTTTTTAATAATATTACTTTTTTGTCTTTTAATATCTTTAGGAGGGTGTAACAAAAATATGAAATATGACAATACCTTACCTGCTTTTAGCAGCGAAAAACTTTCAGAACTCACTATTCAAACAAAAAAGGAAGTTTTAAATAAAATTGGGCTTACCGAAAGAGAAATAATATTAGATATAAGTGTAAGTTTAGATAAAAAAAATAACCTGCTTTTTGCAGGTAAAACTTCTGATAGTAATTTAAAAGAGTTGTATATTAAATCATTTTTTAAATTTATAGGAGAGGAAAACTCAAAATACGTTGACAATATAACCATACTTCCAGATAAATCTCTTAATGATGAGATTTTTGCCGTAGTAAAATATCCGGTAGTAAATTTAGGAAGCGCTCCAAATAAGGCTTTTGGTGATGACGTGGTAACCCAGGCTAAAATGGGCGATATTTTAAAAATATTTGAAATGAAAGAAAATTGGTATTTTGTTCAAATGGAAGATAATTATTTAGGATGGATAGATGGGAATTATATATGGAGATGCAATAGGGATTCTCTTGAAAATTATAAAAAAAGTAAATTCGTATTTGTAAAAGCTAAAATGACTGATGCTTTAGGAAAAGATTTAAAACCTCTCTTTGATAAAAAATTGGTTCAGGGGACAGTAATACCTTATATTGCTGAAGAGGGAAATAAGATTTCCGCAATAATTCCCGGAGGGCAAAAGGTTTATTTAAATAAAGAAGATGTAATAGTAATAAAATCCCGTGAAGAAGTATTTAATACTAAAAAGGATGCAGAAAGTATAATAAAAACTGCAAAGCAATATTTAAACCTTCCTTACCTTTGGGGAGGAACTACTGCTTATGGTTTTGATTGTTCCGGTCTTACACAATTTGCTTTTAAAATGAACGGTTATAATTTAAGAAGAGATGCTGATATGCAGTTTGAACAAGGTATAGCAATAAAAGATAAAAAGGATTTAAAACCGGGAGATTTAGTATTTTTCCAGACCTATAAAGAAGGTCCTTCTCACGTTGGAATATACATTGGCAATAATAAATTTATACATGCAGGCAGCAAATCCGGTATTTCAATTAACAGTTTTAATAAAAATGATCCCGACTACTCGGAATACCTGGATAAAAGATTTATTGGAGCTCGTCGAATTCTTCCGCAAAATCTTAAGGAGGATTAAAATGGAAAATAAAAAGTTGCTTGAAATAGAAAATCTTACCGTTAACTTTTCTACTGAAGAAGGGATTATAACTGCTGTAGATAATGTGAGCTTTTTTATCAATAGGGGCGAAACTTTGTGTTTAGTAGGTGAGTCGGGCTGTGGAAAATCCGTAACATCATTATCTATAATGCGGCTTTTGCCTTCTCCGCCTGCAAAAATCTCCCCCGGAAAAATAACCTTCGAAAATGAAGATTTACTTAAAAAATCCGAGGTGGAAATGAGAAAAATCAGAGGAAATAAAATTTCTATGATTTTTCAAGAACCAATGACTTCTTTAAACCCCGTTTTTACGATTGGGAAACAGATTTCAGAAGCTATAATTATCCATCAGAAAGTATCGGAAGAAATAGCAAGAGAAAAAACAATTGAAATGCTTAAACTGGTAGGCATACCAAATCCCGAAAAGCGTTATAATGAATATCCTCATCAGATGTCTGGGGGTATGAGGCAAAGAGTAATGATTGCAATGGCATTATCCTGTAATCCTAAACTTTTAATTGCCGATGAACCGACTACCGCTCTTGATGTAACCATTCAAGCTCAAATATTGGAATTAATTTATCAATTAAAAGAGAAAATTGGTATGAGCGTTCTTTTGATAACCCACGACCTTGGAGTTGTAGCTGAAATGGCTGAAAGGGTAATTGTGATGTATGCCGGACAGATTGTAGAAGAAGCAAAAGTAGAAGATTTATTTGAAAACCCACTGCATCCGTATACTAAAGGACTTTTGAAATCTATCCCGCGCCTTGATTCAAAAAAAGGTAAGCTTCACGTAATAGAAGGCACAGTACCAAATCCTCTTAATTTTCCAACAGGATGCCGCTTTAACCCACGATGCCCCGAAGCTAAAAATATATGTAGACAAAAATCTCCAAATCTGGTTTCCATAGGTGAGGGAAGAAAGGTAAGATGTTTTCTTATAGATACAACTCTTGAATCCTCTTTGGAGGTGAAAATTGGTGCACGATAATAATATTCTTAATAATATTCTAATAAAAGTAGAGAATTTAAAAAAATGGTATCCTATAAAAGCGGGAATTCTACAAAGAACGGTAGGTTATGTTAAAGCTGTAGACGATGTAAGTTTCGAAATAAAAAAAGGTGAAACCTTAGGGCTCGTAGGCGAAAGCGGCTGCGGAAAAACTACAACTGCAAGATGTATGTTAAGATTGATAGAACCAACTTCGGGGAGAATATTATATAATGATACAGATCTTATGCAGTTAAATAAAAATGAATTGAGAAAAATACGCCCCAAAATGCAGGTTATATTTCAGGACCCTTATAGTTCGCTTAATCCAAGGCTTACCGTAATGGATATAATAGGAGAGGCATTGGAATTTCATAATATTGCCAAAGGGAAAGAAATGGAAGAAAGGGTTAAAAGCTTACTTGAAATGGTAGGATTATCTTCAAATCACCTAAGAAGATATCCTCACGAATTTTCAGGCGGCCAACGCCAAAGAATAGGAATTGCAAGAGCGTTGGCAACTAACCCGGATTTAATTGTATGTGATGAGCCTGTATCAGCTCTTGATGTTTCTATACAAAGCCAAATTTTGAATTTATTAGATGAGTTAAAAGAAAGATTTAACGTTTCGTATTTATTTATAGCTCATGGTCTTAATGTTGTAAAACACATTTCCGACAGGGTAGGAGTAATGTATTTAGGTAAATTAATTGAGCTCTCAGAAAGTGAAGAAATTTATAAAAATCCATTGCATCCTTATACTCAGGCATTAATTTCAGCTATACCTATACCGGACCCCAAAGTAAGAAAGAAAAAGATATTATTGGAAGGCGATATACCAAGCCCGATAAATCCGCCAAAAGGATGCCGTTTCAATACTCGTTGCAGGTTTGTAAAAGAAATATGTAAAGTCAAAGAACCCATATTAAAAGAAATTTTACCCAATCATTTTGCTGCTTGCCATCTTTACACAGAGCAAGAATAAACAAAAAAAGAGGAAGGATACTACTTCTTCATAAAATAATCATAAATATTTTTTGAAACCTCTCCAATAGTTTTTCTTGCTAAATTATTACTTTCAGCATTATATGTCAGCATAGAAAAAATATAATCATTCTTATTCAAAAATACAATGCCAACATCGTGATCAATTCCTTCTAATTCACCGGTTTTATGTGCAATTTCTACCGTATCGGGTATAAAAAGCCTCATCATAGAGTTGTCTAATTGGGCTTTAAGAATAGTTAGCATCAGATTCGAATACTTTATATCGATTAAAATACCTCTGTACATCATTTCTAATAGAATAGAAATATCTTTTGCAGTAGTATAATTTTCCAAGCCATTTTTTCTCGCTTCATAATCCATCATTTTTCTTTGCAATACAGTATTTTGCAATCCAATACTCTTTATAAATGTATTAACATTATCCATACCTACCATATCAATTAAAATGTTAGTAGCAGTATTATCGCTTTGTATAATCATTAATGTAATTAAATCTTTTAATGTAAAAAGATCAGTATCCAATAAGGAAAGGATACTAAAGGGCACTTTATCTTTTTGTTTAATTTTAATTTTTTCTTCAAGTTTCAATATCTTTTCGTTTACTTGTTTAAAAATTACAACCATTATAGGGATTTTTATAAGGCTTGCGCTGGGAATCACTTTATTTTCATCATAACATATAACTTCTCCGGTAAACAGGTTTTTAACAAATAGGCTATATTTTATTTTGGTAATATCGATTTTATGAAGTATAGAAACAGACATTAAAAAAACACTCCTTTTTTAAAAGTTAAAATAAAATACCTTCATTTTTTAATTTTAAATTATTTCTTACTCAAAAAATATAATATTTTTATCTATTTTATCATTCGTTTTTCGAAAAACCTAGTTAAAAACTAAAAATTTTTAATATACATTTTTAAATCAATATCAGTCAAATATCTTCTTAAAAAGCCTCGAAAATATTATTTTGTAAACATAATGTATATTATCGGACGTTTTTTTTTATAAAATATCACCCCTCCCTCTCTCCCTTCTGGTTTTATATCCTATATTCTTTGTCAACTTTTCGAACACCAGTTTAAAAAAAATAAAAACAATGTTATAATTAATCAGATAGAATTTTTATTATTTACGATTATAATTATACTTATTTTTATCGATTGGAGTGATATTTTTGCAGAAAGATTTAACACCCCGTCAGAAACAAATTCTCGAATATATTTACGACTTTGTTAGAACTAAAGGTTACCCTCCTTCTGTCAGAGAAATATGTGCGGCTACTAATTTACGTTCTACAGCTACCGTTCACGGTTATCTTGTTCAATTAGAAAAAAAAGGCTACCTTTCAAGAGACCCTCAGAAACCAAGAGCTATTGATGTAATCGATAAAAAGGCATTAAACAATCAAGTTGTAGATGTACCCTTGATTGGCAAAGTTACGGCAGGTCAACCTATTCTAGCAGAAGAAAATATAGAAGAAATATATTCCCTCTCAAAAGAACTTCTTCATGATTCTAATGTATTCATGCTTAAAGTTCAAGGAGATAGCATGATTGAAGCAGGTATAATGAATGGAGACTACGTATTTGTTAAAGTTACAAATACAGCAGAAAATGGTGATATAGTAGTTGCATTAATAGAGGACAAAGCAACAGTAAAAAGATTTTATAAAGAAGACAATTTTATAAGGTTGCAACCGGAGAATCCATATATGCAACCTATTATTGTTAAAGATGTAAAGATTTTGGGTAAAGTTATTGGTCTATTTAGAAAATATTAAAATAACATAGAGGTTTATGGAAATTCAATAAGATTTTTTTCATTTAAATTTTGTAATGCACATAATATGCCTAATTTAATATGATAAAAGCTTGTCCCTCCTTGTACATATACAACATAGGGTTCTCTAATCGGAGCATCGGCACTTAATTCGATTGAAGCCCCCTGTACAAAGCTACCTCCTGCCATTATGACCTGGTGATTATATCCCGGCATATCCCATGGTTCTGGCGTTACATGTGAATCCACAGGTCCAACCTTTTGTAGACCTTTACAAAACTCAATCAATGTTTCTTTGTTTTTTAACAATATAGCGGTTACAATATCGCTTCTTTTTTCTTCTTTTTTTGGAAACACTTCAAATCCCAATTTTTCAAATAAACATGAAATAAAGAGTGCGCCTTTTTTTGCCTCACTTACCACTTTAGGAGCATAAAAAAGACCCTGGATAATTAATCGATTGGGCAAAATTGATGGGCCACAATTTTTCCCTATCCCCGGTGCAAAGAGCTTATAAGAACATAATTCAACTAAATTCTTTTTTCCCGTAATATATCCACCTGTAGGTGTAATACCCCCTCCAGGATTTTTTATTAATGAACCCGCACACAAATCAGCGCCGACTTCCGTAGGTTCAATTTCTTCAACAAATTCTCCGTAACAATTATCTACCAAGCATATAATTTTTTCATTTATGTTTTTTATAAATTTAATAATCTTTCCTATCTCAAGAACAGATAGCGAGGGTCTCAAGCTGTATCCTCTACTTCTTTGGATTAAAACCATTTTAGTGTTTTTATTAATATTCTTTTTTATTGATTCAAAATCGATTTCCCCATTTCTAAAATCTATTTTTTTAAACTTTATATTGAAATCCTTTAAAGATCCATTATTTTCTCCTTCTATAACATCTTTTAAAGTATCGTAAGGTTCACCGGTTACGGATATAAGTTCATCTCCAGGCCTTAAAATCCCAAAAAGACATATAGTTAATGCATGGGTTCCTGAAATTATTTGAGGTCTTACCAATGCATCTTCAGAACGAAATACACTTTTATAGATCTTTTCTACCATTTCCCTTCCCAAGTCATTATATCCATATCCGGTTGATTCTACCAAGCAATAATCGGATAGCTCATTTTTTACCATTGCATTAATAACCTTATATTGATTATATTCCTCCGTTCTATCAATTTCCAAAAAACTTTCCTTCAATTCCTCAATTACTTCCTGAGAAATTTTAATTATTTTTTCATCTATATTAAAATGCTCTTTAATAAACTCTATGGGTTCGTTGTGCAATTTTATCTAAACCTCCTGATTTTTTTCTAACATTTTATCACTCTCTATTAAGTCTTGCAACTTCGAATTACAAACAGGGCAATAGCCTTTATTCCATAATTCTTCCTTTAATTTAATCAAATATATTTTTTCAATTTCCAATGAATTTTCTTTTTTGCCTAATTTTTTACCAATTATAAACCCTATTGAAAAAAAAGAGAAATAATAAATTAATGCTTTTAAAATATTATTAGCCACCATTATATATATCCCCTACCCTTCTTTATTACTTATAAAGTCATTATTACTAAAATCATAATTCCGGACAAAAAATAAAATAATACTTAAACAAATATATGAAAAAAATGTTTTCAAATAATCTAAATATAAAGATATTAACACACATAATATAAAAACCATTAAACACTCTGCTTTGCCTATTTTCCATGCAAATCCCTTCTTAAACGGTTTATCTTTTTCATAATCTATATAATCATCCAATAGTTGAACACTGGCTATTAAAAATATAGATGAAGACATCTCTTTTACCCCAAACATAAAAATTCCAATAAGTAAAACCACAATTATTTCAGCACGAAAAGTTATACCTAAATTCGATTTTTCATCAACGTTGTAAAGCATTCCTGTGATATACGAAGACATAAAAATGCTTATACTGTAGTTAAAGTCAGCTATAACGGCTATGGCAAATAATAAAAGCGAATAAGGTAATATCCCCTTTTTCAATAAATGCGATAAATTTTTACTATTTGTCAAATTATCTTTATCTTCATCCAAATAGTCATCCATAAGTTTTATAACGATACCTATAAAAAGTAATGATAAAAATTTTTTAAGTAAATTAAATAGAGCTAATAACAAAAGATTTCACCTCTTTAAAACCTTTTTTGTATTTCGCAGAAATAGGTATTACCAAATTACCCCTGAATAAAATTCTTATTTTTTCGAAATTTTCTTTACCTTCCGGTAAATCTATTTTATTCGCTAAAATACAATATCCCTTTTTTATTTCAGCAAATTTCGCTATTGTAAAATCAATGTCACTTAGAGAATTAGGTAAATTTTTATCAATAGCCGAAGAATCAATAATATGTAATATAATATCCGTTTGCTGTATTAACTGCAATGTATAAGCAATACCCTTTCTGATATCCTTTTCAGGATGAATGTTATCTATAAATCCAACTGTATCAATAAATTTTACAGTTTTTTTTCCCTTATTTAATGGAACGTTTATAATAATGGAATATATTTGTCTTGTCTTATGAATATTATTATCTACCAACTCCTCAAGTGCTTTTTTTATGGAATACCTCTTTATCATTTTTAAACCATCAAGAGAACTTACTTCAAATTCCAATTCTTTTATTCCCAAAAATTCCGCAAAGTTAATTAAAAAGAGGGTTTTTCCCACATTGGGTTTTCCTATTATCGTTAGTTGTTTCAAAATATCCCCCCTTTCAACAACCAATGTATTTTTATATATTCTTATTCTTATATGTCTTTTTAAATTCATATTAAAAATAGAAAATAAAAAAAGCGCGGTTATTCATTACCTCGCTTATAATTTTCACATAAGTCTTTTAGTGTTATTGATTGAGCTGTATTTAAAATATTATCGTTTATTTTTTTCCATACGTTTCTTGTCACGCATCTATCTTTATTATCACAATAACTAATACCTTCATTTAAACAATCCACAAGAGTAATGGATCCTTCCAGAACAGATAAGATATCGGCTACGGTTATTTCTTCGGGGTTTCTAGATAAAATATATCCTCCTTGAGACCCTCGAATGCTTTTTACCAGATTTGCATTTTTAAGTAATGTGATAATTTGCTCTAAATAATTTTCAGATATTTTTTCTTCTTCCGCAATTTTGCTCAAAGGCACCGCACCCTGATTATAATATAGTGCCAATTTAACCATTGCTCTTAGACCATACCGAGATCTTGTTGATAACCTCAAAGAAATTACCTCCCGTCTTTTAAAAAAGGTATGTTAAAAAATACCTGATTTCCTATAGAAATAGTATTTTTTTATTTTAAATTTACCACATGTTTTTAGAATTAGTCAATTTTAATGTCAATTCTATAATCAGTATTATTTATTTACAATTAGTATTGTTTATATTAAAATAGTTTAAAATTAAAAAAATTTATTATACTGTCTTATTGTTCACCTTAGGAGGGTAATCATGGATTACAAAAATTTACTGGAAGTAATTTTAACCAATCTCGATGAAGGAATTATAGTAGTAGATAAAAATGCTAACGTTACCTTTTTTAATGAACCTGCTACGGAAATAGCCGGTCTTGACCCCGGTAAAGCCCTCGGCAAGAATATATTAGAACTTTTCCCTGATCTTACAGAAAAGACCAGTACTTTTTATAATGTATTAAAAAATAAAAGGCCTTTAATTGATTATGTACAAACTTATACAAATATAAAAGGCAAAAAGGTTACAATAGTAACTTCCACAATGCCAATCATACAAAATGGCGAACTTATAGGTGCGGTGGAAATATACAGAGATATAACAAATTTAAAAGATTTAGCCGAAAAGATTGTTTCACTCCAAAAAGAGTTATATTATAAATCTAAAAACCCTGAAAAATATAACGGCAACGGAACTATTTATACTTTTGAAGATATTATCGGAAAAAGTAAGATAATCGAGGAGTTAAAAAATAAAGCATACAAGGTTGCAAATAGCGATTCTCCCATTTTCATTTATGGCGAAACGGGTGTGGGGAAGGAACTTTTTGTTCAAGCTATTCACAATGCAAATATTAAACGTTGTAAAAAACCCTTTATTGCACAAAATTGCGCTGCTATACCGAGAACTCTATTGGAAAGTATTTTATTCGGTATTTCAGCAGGTAGCTTTACAGGAGCCAAAGAAAAAGCAGGATTATTCGAATTAGCTAATGAAGGTACATTATACTTAGACGAAATAAATTCAATGGATTTAGAACTTCAAGCTAAACTTTTAAGAGTTCTTCAGGATGGTTTTATAAGAAGAGTTGGTGGAGAAAAGGCTTTCAAAGTAGATGTAAGAATTACAGCATCATCCAATGAAGATCCCAAAATGCTAATTGAAAAAGGTTTATTAAGACAGGATCTTTTCTATAGACTTCATGTTATTTCTTTTTATATTCCCCCTTTAAGAGAAAGGAAAGAAGATATCCCTGTATTAATAGAGCACTTTCTAAACCATTTCAATAAAAAGTTAAATAAAAAAATAATAGGTATTAAAGAAGATGCTTTGACTTTGCTGGTAAACTATCAATGGCCCGGTAATGTGCGAGAGCTTAGATCGGTAATTGAAAATATTGCTAATTTTACTGATAATAGTCTAATATCAACTGATGATATTCCGGATTATATTAAAAGTTTAGCCAATACGTTAAATTATCAAAAATATTATATGGAGGTTCCTGAAAATATACAATCTTTAAAAGAAATGGTGGAAACTTTCGAAAAAAATTTGATAATTTGTACATTGCAAAAAGTTAATGGTAACCTTTCAAAAGCTTCAAGAATACTTAAAATACCCAAGCAAACCCTGCACAATAAAATAAAAAAATATAATATAAAAAAGAAAATAGATTTTTCATAACTTTTTTATAAAAAATCCGGGGTAATCCCCGGATTTTTTATACTTATTTATTTTTTATCCCTATTTATTCTTTCCTTCAACAGTAGCGTAGATGAAATCTGGATCAGATCCACTTGTAAAAGTTCTTACCAAGCCCTGGACATAATCTTTTTTAACCCATATCTTTTCCCTGAAATACAGCGGAATTACCACACCTTTTTCAAGCAGGTATTTTTCTGCTTCAAACATTACTTCATTTCTCTTTTTAAAATCCGATGTGGTTTTTGCAATCTGACATAATTCATTGTATTTTTCGTCAGTCCAACCACTATTTGTCATACCTTCACTTATAGTCCAGTAATCCAAATATGTCATCGGGTCATCGTAATCAGGTCCCCATCGTGTAATCATTACTTCGTAATCACCTTTTCTCATCCTCTGGAGCCTTTCTTTGAAAGTATAAGTTTTTATAGATACATTAATTCCCAGATTTCTAATCAACATATCCTGGATTGCCTCAATTCCTACTTTCGTACCAGAACTATCATCTACAGCTATTTCAATATTTATTTTTGAAGGATCACTGATATTTAATTCCTGCATTGCTTTATTTAGATATTCTTTTGCCTTTTGTACATCAGCTTTTGCTGGATAAAAATCATAAGGATATTCTTCTACAAATTTCTTCTCTAAACCGCTTAAAGTTGGTGGAATATGCCTTGTTGCAGGTTTTGATATGCCTTTAAATGCCATGTTTATATAATCTTCCCTATCAATTGCAAAACCGATTGCTTTTCTAAAGTTTTCATTGCCCAGCCATGGTTTATCTTCTTTTTTCATATTAAATCTTATGAAATATTCATAACTATCCATATAAGTCAGGGCTTTACCTTCGCTTTTTGCTTTATCTACGAGTACAGTTGGCACATCAGCAAAATCAAGCTCATTGTTTTCAAACATCTGGTATGCGGTATTTGGATCAGCAACAATTAAAATTCTAACCCTATCAAGCTTTATTTTATCTTTTGCCCAATAATTCGGGTTTTTCTCCAAAACAATTTCCTGTTCGTGTTTCCATTCCTTAATAATAAAGGGCCCGTTATATACCATTTTATCAGCGTCAGCAGCATATTTTTCACCGTATTTCTCTACCAATTCTTTTTTAGATGGCAAGAATGAGATAAAACCTAAAAGACTTTCAAAATATTTTACCGGCGCTCTTAGAGTAATCTGTAAAGTTTTTTCATCTAAAGCTTTTACTCCTATTTGATTCGGATCATTTATTTTACCGAGATTATAATCCTCTCCGTTTAATATGTAATACCCCTGAAAGGAATAACCGGATGCTACTTTTGGATCCAGTAATCTTTTTATGGAATATTCAAAGTCGTAAGCTGTTACCTTTGTCCCGTCACTCCATTTTGCATCTCTTAAATGAAAGGTATAAACTTTTTTATCCTCAGAAACCTCCCATTTCTCAGCCATACCAGGATATACTTTTCCATCGTAATACCTTACCAAACCTTCGAACACGGCATTTCCTACAATTATTGAATATTGGTCTGTAGCGAGCTGTGGATCAAGAGTGGGTGGTTCCGACGCAATTGAAAACACAAGCTCCTGTGCAGGTTTTGAAGAATTACTGGAACATCCCGCTAAAAAACCCGCAACCATAATAAAGATTAGCAGTAAAGCCGTTGTTTTTTTGAACATTAAAAAACCCCCTCTGCAAAAGTAATAAAAATTTAGTTAAAATTATATCACGATTCAACGATTTAAATCAATAAATGTTTTAATAAAAAAAAATAAATTTAAAAGATTTATTACTAATTTTTTTGTTAAAATTATCTAATATTCTTTAAAACCTTATTATACAGCACAAATCTTATTAAAACAAAAGTAATAATAAATTCCGGTAAAAGATAACTACCATTATATAATGCTGAATACAAATATACATTCATACCTTTTGGAGCATAAGATGCAAAAAATATAACACCGGATAAAAAGTGCGACACAAATCTACCAAAAATACCCAGAAATGACCCTAAAAAAACATTATTTCTAAATAAACCTGCCAGACCTAAAAGCCCAAATGCTAAAGGATAATCAAGGATTACTTGAACAGGATGAACTATATAGGGTTCAACGATTAACTGCAAAAAACCATAAGCGACTCCAGCACTCAAACCCGCGAAGGTCCCATGTCTTAAAGAAAATAAAATAATAGGAACTATACTTCCAAGGGTGACTGAGCCACCATAGGGGGCTTGAAATATTTTTACAAAACTCAATATGAGTGATATTGCTATCATTAATGCTCCTTCGATAAGTACAGTAAAATTTTTGTTTTTCATAAAAAATTCCTCCTTTAACTTAATAAAATTTTAATATAAAAATTTAATATAAAAATAAAAATACCTACCCGAATAGGTAGGCACTTTTATTTTTGATTCAGTGCTTCCCTACGCGGGAATTACCCCGATCAGGTTCATGGGGTCGAAGCATCAATGCTTCCTCTCAGCCCTACGGCTCCCCCAGCACATCAATTTTTTTTATTATAATTATATTATTCGATTTTTCACCATTATACTTAAAATAAAATATTTTTTCAATATCAATTTTGAACGATCAAATTAATTAATACATCAGCTTTAAATAATCCCCCTTCAACTTTTCCTATTATAATTATATCATCCCCTTCTTTAAAATAATCAGAAAACTTGCTAAGTGAAATTGTTCTATTGCCTTTTATTAATAAAGTATTTGTTCCATAATGAATTTCTCTTACTTCCGTACCTTTTTCATTCGTGATTTCTGCTATTATAACCATTATATCTTGATGTATGTATTTTATTTTACCTCTAAAAGCCAAAAGACTTTGCGTTGTAAAAACTTCAACGCTTTTTGCTTCTTCTCCTTCAACAATTGCTCTAATACTATAATCGGGTTTTAAATCATATACCGTAATATTTTTTTTATCTTTTAAAATATCTGTATCCGGAGTAATTACGATATTAACTTCTTCACCTTTTTCATTAAAAATAACTATTTTAGAATAATTTACAGAAGTATGAGAAATTTCTTTTATGGTGCCAGTGATCTCTTTTTTTACCGTCTTAGCCGAGATAGATACTATTCTGTTATATCTAATTACAATGGTCACTTCATCAGATATTTTTAAATCATTTAATTTGGATGTTATTCCATTTTTTATTACTTTTACTTGACTATCTACCTCATATTCCTTTAAATTACCCTCACTATCAATTACAGAAATCAGTGGAACCTTGTTTGCAAAATTAATGGATTTAATTACTCCAAAAATTGTTTTTTCCGCACTTTCTGCAATAATTCTTGTAACACTTCCATTTGTAATCGAGGCGATTACCATGTCTCCTCCCAGAAGCTCGTTAATGCTTGCAGGCTTATCATTTTTTATAGTTTCTATCAAATTGGAAAGTATGTAAGTCTCATTTTCTTTCGATAATGAATTTTCGATTATTATATATGAAGGTGAAACATTCGATACTATCCCTTTTAAAATACCTTTTACTTCTTTATTTTCCCCTGCAACTTCTATCCTCATGATTTTGCCGTTTGATACTGAAATTTTCACTTTTTTACCGATTAGATTCTCGTTTACAGGAATAACATTATTATTCATAAAACATTTGGTATCAGAATTTATTATATAAGAAGAAATGCTACCATCTACTTTTTCTAAAATAAGGTAATTGTTTTGCAGATTTATAGCTTTTATTTTTCCCTCATAGTCTTCTAATTCACTTTCTATTATATTATTGGAATAAATTACTTCTAAATAACTAACATTATTAGACTTTACAATATAATTGACATCCTGATATTTTTTTAAGTCTTTTAATTCTATTTTTAGTAAATTCCCTTTTTCATCTTCTTTGTATATAGAAATATTTTTATCCAGATTATATTTTTTAATAATATTGCCCTGTAAAATTTCTATATTTCCCTCCGATAAATTTAAATTTTCAATTTTACCTTTAAATATCCTCGTATTATTTGTATACTTCACAACTTGATTTAACACTTTAGCAGCCTGTGCACGGGTAATATAATCGTAGGGCTTGAAATTTTCCTTGTCTATACCTGACATAATTTTTTTATCTACAATCAACTGCAGGTATTTTCTTGTCTCAAAGGATAAAGTATAAACATCTTTAAAAGTCAAATTTAAAATCTTAATAGAATTTGCTTCTTTTTCTAAACCTAAGGCTTTAACAATAAAAATTACTGCCTCGTATCTTTTTAAATTTTCTTCTGGCCTAAAATTCTTAAAGTCATCTCCTGTAATAATTCCCTTTTCAATAGAATAAGCTATATATTCTTTTGCCCAACTCTGAATTTTTCCTTGATTGGGAAAATCTTTTGGCAGTAATTTTCCTTTTACTTTGCTCTCTTCTTCCAACGCTTTTATTAGCATTACTATAAATTCCTGCCTTTTTATAGGGTCTGCAGGTGCAAAAATATCTTGGGCTTTTCCAGATACTACTCCTAAATTATACATTTTGTCAATAAATGGTCTTGCCCACTCAAATTTTTTGTCATCCAAATCTTTAAAAGGTAATGCGAACACTATAGTCGGGAAAAATGCAATTAAATAAAAAACCAAGTAAACTACAAAAAATCCTCTTAATAGCTTGTAATATGCTTTTTTCAACATATCAACCCCTTTCCTTTTTTCTTCTATTATTACAATTTCGACAATTATCCATATGTTTCCTTCATTAAAAAAATAAAAAATAGCAGCATTACTCAGCCGCATTCAAAAGATAATTTATAAAGCTTTCAGCATTTGGTGAAAGAGTCCTACCTTTTTTTGTTACTATGTAAAAATCTCTCAGCATTTTAATACCTTTTATTCTAAAAGTTTTTAAAATACCAGTATTTTTATAATCTTCAATGGCCCTATTGGAAATAACTGAAATTCCTACTCCTGCTTTTACAGCCTGTATTATAGCTTCTGTACTGCCTAACTCAGCTATAATTTTTAGTTTTTCAAGAGATAAACCTTTTTGTATTAAATATCTTTCAAAGGCTTTCCTTGTACCTGATTTTTTCTCCCTAATAACCAAAGGATATCTAATAAGTTCTTCAAAATCAATTTCTTCATCGTCGCTCAAATTAAATTTTGAGATTACCACCAATTCATCATTACAAAAGGGGATAAATTCCAGACTGGAATTATTGATAAAAGTGCCTACAATACCTATTTCATTATTTTCCCCCTCGATTGAATTTATTACTTCCATTGAATCCTTTTGTACAATTATAATTTTCAGTTTCGGATGCATTTCTAAAAATTTTTTTATTTTTAATGGTAGTATATATACAGCTGGAACAGAGCTTGAATATAATCTTAATTCCCCCTCTATTTTATTCATATACTTATAAAGTAGGAATAAAGCTTCATCCTTTGTCCTTAAAATTTTGACAGCTCCATTATACAAAATACGACCGAAAGGAGTTAACTCCACTTCCCTTCCTTTTCTATCAAAAAGTTTTACTTCCAACTCTCTTTCTAAGGATAAAATATGTGAACTTATTGTGGGTTGAGTTAAAAATAAAAGGTCAGCAGCTTTAGAAAAACTTTTTGTTTCAGCAACCTTTACAAAAGCTTCTAATTGATGAAAATCCATAAAATCAACCACCCAAAAATTATTTAGATATTTTATAAACTTGAACTTATACCTGTTCCTGCTTAAGATTAATCACATAAATATTATCATAAATTAAAAAAAACTTCTATTTATTAAATTTATAATTTCTATATTTATTATAGAATTTTTCTATTGTTGTTTTGTATTAATTGACAAAAAAAGGTTTTAATGAAATACTCAAAGTATAAGAAAAATATTTAAGAGAAGGGATAATAATGAAATATATTTATTTTGACAATGCTGCAACCTCATATCCCAAACCTATAATGGTTTTAAATGCAATGCAAGAATATTTTTTAAATATAGGGGCTAGCCCCGGACGGGGTGGATATAAAAATAGTATTAACGCAGGGAGGATAATTTTTGAAGCCAGAAGTAAATTAAAAAAACTATTTAATGCCCCAAAGGAAGAAAATATCATTTTTACTTTAAATATTACCCACGCTATAAATTTTTCTTTAAATAGCCTTTTAAAACCAGGGGATCATGTTATAACCAGCTCTATGGAACATAATTCTGTAATAAGGCCCTTAAGGTTCCTTGAAAAAAACAGAAATATCGAATTAAGTATAATAAATTGCAGTAAAGAAGGTATTTTAGATCCCGGTGAAATTAGAAAAGCAATAAAAAGAAATACAAAACTTATTGTTCTAACCCATGCATCCAATGTAACAGGAACAATAATGCCGGTTGAAGAAATATCAAAAATAAAACAAGAATATGAAATTTTTTTACTTCTTGATACCGCCCAGACTGCCGGCTTTTTAGACATTGATTTTAAAAAGCTAAATTTAGATATCTTAGCCTTCACAGGTCATAAAAGTCTTTTAGGACCCCAGGGTACAGGGGGACTTGTCATAAGTGATCCTATGGCAGAAATTCTTATCCCTTTTATACACGGTGGCACGGGCAGTAAATCAGAAAATGAATTTCAGCCGGATTTTCTACCAGATAAATTTGAAGCAGGTACGCCAAACACCATAGGAATTGCAGGACTATCAGCAGCACTTGATTTTTTAGAAAAAGAAAATATAAAAAAAATAAGGGCTCACGAACTGAGATTGACTGAACGATTCATCGAAACCATCAAAGAAATTCCCGAAATAACACTTTACGGCACAGGCAATAAGGATAGAAGAGTATCCACAGTATCTATTACTGTTAAAGATTTTGATCCATCTTTTTTAGCATATAAATTAGATAATATTTACAATATAATGGTACGTCCCGGGCTTCACTGTGCTCCCCTTGCTCATAAAACCATTGGTACGTTTCCTCACGGTACTTTAAGATTTAGCTTTGGTTATTTCAATACTATGGAAGAAGTAGAATTTGCTTTAAAAGCTCTTATTAAAATAATTAAAGAAGGTGAATAGCTTGAAAAATATAAGATTAACAGATCTTTCATGTAGTGCCGGATGAGCATCAAAAGTACCGCCGCAGGTGCTGGCGGAGGTTCTCAAAAATATCCCCGCGATGAAAAATGAATTCCTATTGGTTGGCATAGAAACCTCCGATGATGCTGCAGTATATAAAATTGATGAAACAACAGCTTTAATACACACAATAGATTTTTTTACACCGATAATTGATGATCCATATTTATTTGGTAAAATTGCTGCTTGCAATTCGTTAAGCGATGTATACGCAATGGGAGGCACTCCTTTACTTGCATTAAATATCGTAGGATTTCCGGAAGAATTGGTAGAAGATATTTTGCCTTTAGTATTAAAAGGCGGAGCTGATATGGTAAGAGAATCCGGAGCAATTATAGCTGGCGGTCATACAATAAAAAATCCCGAAGCCTTTTATGGATTATCCGTAATAGGTAAGGTTCATCCTGAAAAAATCACCACTAACTCTCTTTCTAAGCCCGGAGATATCTTAATATTAACTAAACCTATCGGAACGGGAATTATCTCAACTGCTTATAAAGCTCAAATGATAAAAGATGAAATTTTAGAGAAAGCTATAGAAGTAATGTGCACTTTAAATAATAAAGCATCCTATTGCGCCGTTTCAGCCGGAGTAAAAGCTATAACCGATATTACCGGCTTTGGATTACTGGGCCACGCCTTTGAAATGGCAGAGGCTTCTAATGTTTCTTTTGAAATAGAAGTAGATAAAGTACCCATCATTGAGGGAACCCTTGAACTTGCTTCTATTGGATTATTACCAGCAGGCCTTTATGCTAATAAAAAATATTTAAAAGAAAATATCGAATTGAAAAAAGAAGTAAGTGAAGAAATTTTTGATATATTATTTGATCCTCAAACTTCGGGTGGCCTTTTGATTTCTTGCCCCGAAGATAAATTAGATATGTTATATGCTAACTTTAAACAACAAAACTTTAAAGATGCTTATATTATTGGACGTGTCATTGAAAAAAAAGAAAAAAGAATATGTTTAAAATAAAAAGCGAGGGAAATCCCCGCTTCTTATTTTTTATATATTATTTTTTCATCTACACTTTGTATATCATTACATCCTGTTAAAATCATAGCCTGTTTTAGCTCTTTTGCAATTTTTTCTAATATAAATTTAACACCTTCTTTTCCTCCTCCAAAAGCACCTATTATAACTGGTCTACCCACCAGTACCGCATCGGCTCCAAGAGCTAAATATTTTAAAACATCAACTCCGGACCGCACACCACCGTCTGCAAAAATAGTAATCTTGCCTTTTACCTTCTTTGCAATATTTGGTAAGACTTCAGCTACACCCGGCGTATAATCCAGTATTCTCCCACCGTGATTTGACACTACTATAGCTTTGGCTCCCACTTCCACAGCCATTTGTGCCTCATCGACAGTCATGATTCCTTTTAATATAAAAGGGATATTTATTTTTGATATTATTTCCTTTAATTCTTGTTTTGTCTTTGGTCCCACTGGCTGACCCATTAATGCCATAGTTATAAGCCCTGCCCCATCAATATCCACTCCTACTGCTATAGCACCTATTTCTTCCGCTTTCTTAGCCCTTTCAATTATTTCACTGTTTTCCCTGGGTTTAATTATTGCAATCCCTTCACCATTTTCTTCTTTAATAGCTTTTAATCCTGATTCATAAAATACTGGATTTCCTCCATCTCCACACATTCCTATTGTTCCTGCCTCTTTGCTTCCCGATATTACCATTTGTATAAAATCTTCTTCAGAAATTTTAGCTCCCATATTGTAACTTGTTCCGGTAATAGGTGCAGCTAATATGGGCATTGAAAGCTTTTTACCAAATAATTCTATGCAAATATCTGGATCTTTAGCATTGTGAATTGTTCTTAAATTTAATTTTATATTAGAGAGTGCATCGATATTAGCAATAAATGAAGAACCAGTTCCAACCCCTCCCATTCCAGGGACTTCACCTCGACAAGCCTTTCCATCACAGAATGAACAAACGCGACAGAAGCCTTTAAGGTTTTCTTTTGCAACAGACCTTAATTCTTCTAAATTCATAAAAAGCCTCCTTTTCATTAAAGCATTTTATCTTTTTTTATAGTTCTCCTATATATATTATAAAAACTGCTAAATATTAGCACTATATAAAACAAAAAAATCTATCCTTCAAAATTTATGTAAAGCTAAAAAACCTTAATAATTTTTTTTTAAGAAAAAGAGGCTGCTTAGCATATAGTATACAAGAAGCAGCCTCTTTGATTATATTTTTATAGCATTTCTATAAAGGCCTCAATCCTTGTCCTTAGTTGTTCAGTATCACTTTCACTGTAGTCTGTTTCAATGAGTAGATTGGGAATCCCTTCTTTTTCAAGTGCCTTCTTTACATTATAGTATTCTATTGCATAGGTTTGACAGAACTGTAAATTGTAATAGATCACCCCATCTACTTTGTATTCTTTTGCAAGCCTTATTATATCATGGATTCTGTCTTTATTGGGCGTGAAGCAGGCACAGTTAATTTTAAAATATCTTTCTGCGATAGAATTTATTAGTTCATTCATTGACTCGCCTTTTATCTTCACTTCATTTTCAAAATATCTTGTACCTGTGCAGGTTTCTTCCACTACTACAGCAGCATTTAAGCTTTCAATTATATGGTGCAACTTCCAGTTTGGAATAGCCATTGGTGTCCCTGTTATCATTATCCTTTTTGAACTGCTTGGGAATACACCCTCTCCATTTTTTACTCTATCTTCCAATTCGCCACAAATTTCATTTACCTTCTGGGTAAATCTTGCAGGATCATCGTAAAAAGATATCTGGCTAATAAGCAATGCATCCTTTCCGCTTATCGGGACGGGATTTTGTTTTCTTAAATCATATAATCTTTTCAAAGCTCTCCTTTTATTGTTTATTAGCTCAATAGAAGATTTAAGGGCATCTTCTGTAATTTTATTTCCTGTAATTTCTTCTAATTTTTCTTTTAATATTTCAAGTTCTTTAATAAATAAAGAAAATTCTTTTTCTGATTTCATTTGCGGTAAATGTATTACATGGACATCAGCATAATCTTTTAATATTTCCCAAGCTTTTTTCTTACCATCACATGTGGTTTCCCCTATTAACAAGTCGCAGGATTGGAAAAAGGGACATGTTTTTGAAATTTTAGCCCCCATAAAAGACTTAATTAGCGGACATATATTTTTAGGAAGTACCTTTTCACCATCAGGCACCCAAAACTGTGAGCCCCCGCAAAGTCCTACGCCAATAGCATCTGCAGCAAAAATTAATTCATCGGGGACAAATACACAAAAAGTCCCTACTACCTTTTCCCCTTGCGTTTTATGATTTACAAGCTCTTGTGGTCTTAAACCGTGAATAGCAGAAACCACTAAATTAAAATAGTTCATTCCCTGTGGGCGTTTCTCCTGAGATAAATATACTTCTTCATAAAATCCTGGGAGTAATGCACAAAGTTTGTCGTGTTTTTCAAGATCCATACCAAGGGATTCCCATAAGGTTTTATAATCGCTCATTTTTTACCTCCTGTTCTTTTTTAATTTATCTTAAAATTATTCTTCATATCCAATTAGCGCCGCACCAATTGCTGCAGAATATAAAGCATATTCAGGGGTATATATTTTCTTGTTTAATTTTTGTTCCAGTAAAAATTTTAAGTATTGATTTTTTGAAAGACCCCCTGTAAAGCAAATTTTTTCTTCAAAATTAAATTTATAAAGGAAAGTTGTAACCCTTTCCGCTATAGAATTAATTATTCCTGCGATTATTTCTTCTTTAGCTACTCCTTTTGAAGATAGGCTAATAACTTCCGATTCTGCAAAAACAGTGCACATACTATTTATCTTGGCAGGGATAATTGAAATGGGTATGTCTAAATTTTTTATTGCAATATTCATACTTTTTAGAATATATTCCAAAAACTTGCCTGTCCCTGCTGAACATTTGTCATTCATAAAAAATTCCTTGACTTTTCCTGTTTCATCAAGGAAAATAAGTTTACTATCCTGTCCACCTAAATCTATAATAGTTTTTACATCCGGAAAAAGGAATTTTGTCCCTCTTGCATGACATGTAATTTCACTTACTTTTTTACCCGCATAATCAAAAGATACTCTTCCATAACCAGTTGCAACAATCTTATATTCTTTAATAATTTCGTCTATATGACCTTTTGTTAAATATTCCACAGCTTTTTTTGCAGCTTTTTGAGGTTCATACAAAGTAGGAAAAACTACAAAATTCTTTATACTTCCATCAAATAAAACCGCTTTTGTATTTGTAGAACCTATATCAATACCGATAACTTTTTTTGCCATTAATTTTTCATCCTCTTTAAATTGCTTTTTAATACTTAAATTTTCACGTTAATTTTAGCACAAAATGATAAAAAAAGTGATTTGTATATTTAATAACTTTTATATAAGTTATTGATATCTTCAATAATATTTCATCGATAATCCATCATCACTTTTTATACCTTTAAAAATAAAAACCCCTGAAATATATTATCAGGGGCAATTCTTCACAAATATTTATGTTACCTTTTTATTTTATTTTATTTTTAACTATTTTATCAGCTAATTTAATTGCTTCTACTAAACTTTTTTCATTTGCTATTCCTTTTCCGGCTATATCAAAAGCTGTACCGTGATCAACTGATGTTCTTATTATAGGAAGTCCAACAGTAAAATTCACTCCATTTTCTAATCCAAATAATTTTATTGGTATATGTCCTTGATCGTGATACATTGCGACAACTACATCATACTCCCCCTTCAACGCTTTTAGAAAAATTACATCTGCGGGTATAGGACCAACAACGTTAATTCCTTCTTTATTTGCCTCACATATGGCTGGAATTATTTCGTTTATTTCTTCATCACCAAATAATCCTGCTTCTCCACTATGAGGATTTAAAGCCGAGACTCCTATTTTAGGAATGGTTTTGCCTAAAAGTTTTCCTGCTTCCTCTGCAAGATGAATAACTTCTAAAATTTTATCTTTTTTAATATAACTACTTACATTTTTCAGCGCCACATGAGTGGTAACATGTATTACATTCAATTTTCCATTTGTCAAAACCATAGAATATTTTTGAGCCTTAGTTAGATCGGCAATTAATTCGGTATGGCCATTATAATGATACCCTGCCTGGTTTAATGAAGTTTTATTTATAGGAGCAGTAATTACAGCAGATAATTTTTTTTCTAAAGTAAATTGAACAGCTGTATGAATATACTCAAAAGAAGCTTTTCCACAGATCGGATTTATTTTTCCTATTATGAATTCATCTATAGATAAATTATTAACCGGATAAATATTTATAGCTCCATCCTTAAATTCATCTAAATTTTTGATAATATTTATTTCCCTATTTATATTACAGAGATTTATATAGTGCTCTATAATATTTTTTGACCCAAATATCACTATTTTTAGTTTTTCAACTTCATTATTATTAAGTGCTTTAACTATTATTTCCGGGCCTATTCCAGCTGGATCTCCCATTGTTATACCGAAAAACTCTTCCAATTTTTATTCCCCTTTCAGATACCTATAGGAATTGTATAATGTTAATTCATTCCCAAAACCACCAGCTTTAGTAATTATTTTTAACCTTCTAAAAGGACCTTCAAAAAGTTCAATTTCCGGTATTCCTGGTTCTACTTCATTTTTTATTTTTATAATTTTAGAATTTAATTTTTTGACCACGTTAAAAGCTATATCCCCTCCTGTCAATATTAAACCTTTAGGTTTTGTCAGATTTATAACCTTTAAGCTTATTTCTGAAATTTTTTCTGCAATAATTTGACTTATATCTTTTATTTCAATTCCTAATTCTAATGAAATTTTCTTTGCTGTTTCCAAATCTTCTTGCGCCATATAAGATGTAATTATAACATCCTTATCATTATAAGTATTAACAAGGGAATAAATCCTGTTTTTTTCACTTTCTGCCTCATTAAATAAATTATATAAATCAATATTGATTATGGGAATATTTCCTTTTTCAGATAAATTTATCAACTGGGTTATCGTTAAACTCCTTGTACTCCCAGAAACAGTAATAATTTTCCCTTCTTTCTTTATTGATGAGATTAATGCTTCTGCAAGGCCTGCTGAACCAACCCATAAAACCTTTTTATTAGCTTCAGTTACCTTTGTTGCTATTTCTACTAAATCTGAATCTTTTTCAGCATCGAAGGTTAAAGTATTAATATCCTTTAAATTTTTTATTATAATTTCTAAATTCTTAATTTCACTTAAATACACATGCCTTACTTTAAAGACATTATTGCTTAGTAGGATTTTTATATTAGAAACATTAACAGGATTTTTTATATCATTGGCAAATTCAGTTTTATCAACCGGTTTACCATTAACATAATGAACCTCATTTAACGTTATTCGATTATTTTTAGGATAAGCCGGAGCAAAAATAATAAGCTCCGGCTTAAGTTCTTCGTAAAGGGCTATAATTTCTTCAACTATATTACCTCTTAAAGTGGAATCTATTTTTTTATAAATAATCATTTCTTCCAATTCTACGTTTATTAATGCTTTCAATTTGTTTATTGATTCTTTTACTTTGTTATAAGCATTTTCAGGAGATAAACCCCTTGTTTCTGTATCTATTACTAAAGCATCAAATTCAGATTTTGTGAAACCTTCTAAATCTAATAGTGTATACGTCTCAAAGCCCTTTTTTGTTAATTGTACTCCCGTATCGTTTGCACCCGTGAAATCATCAGCTATTATTATAAATTTAAACAATTTAGCTCTCTCCTTTATTTGTCATTATTTCTTTTTTCCCTTTTATCTAAATAAGATACTAATAAGGGGCATAATATTGCAGTTATAATTACAGAAGCCGCTACTTGTGCGGTAGCTGCACCCACTAACGGCGCAAGATTTGGATCAACGGCAGCAACAGCAGCAGGAGTAGCCACTGCATTACCCGCAGTGGTACCAATTGCAGCACCTACTGCCTTGTTTTCTTTAAAGAGAATTTTTATAGTAAAGTAGCCTGCTAATCCGGTAAAAATTACCGTAATTAAGCCTAACAATAGGCCAGGTAATCCCGCTTTAAATATTGTTTTAAAATCAAGGGCAGCTCCAAGGGGAAAGGCAAAGAAAGGAATTAAAAGTCTTTGCCCGGGTTCTAAGAATTTTTTCCAATCCTCATCTAAGTTTCCTAAAATCATTCCTATAATAATTGGAACTATAACGGCGACAAGAGCAATAAAAGGTATATTTGCAAGCCCTGAAACACCCATGGCAACCATAGTCAAAAATGGACCATCATTTATAGACAATATCGCAATCGCACCTACATCAGTAGGATCACCGTATTGTGAAGCTAAAGCGGTGTATAGTCCTCCATTAGAATTTGTAACTGCAGCGATGATTGCCAATGAAGATAGCCCTAAAAGTCCTGCAGTTCCTAAGAATTTGCCAGTAAACCAACCCAATATTGCACCTATCAAAAACTTTACTAAAGTAAGTGCTGTTCCCTTTGCTAAAGAAACTCCTGCTTGCCTTACAGTTATCTGAGCTCCATTGCACAAAAGGAAAAGTGCAATAAGCGGCATAGCACCCTGTTTGAACAAAGCAGTGGTAAAACCTCCAATTTGAAGCACACTTGGGAAAAAAGTATTAATTGTAGCACCAAGAAGCAATGGTATAACCATTAAGCCTCCCGGAACTTTATTAATAGCTTTTAATAATTTCATATAGCCCCTCCTTAAAAAGTTGAAATTAATTTATACATACCAAATTCCCTATGCCTTAAAGTTTCCGCTTTGGTCATTTTGCCGTTGCATACCTCTATCAAAAGATTAAATAATCTTTCACCGGCATCCTTAATTGATTCAATACCCTCTACGATTGTTCCACAGTTAAAATCTATATTATCTTCCATATTTTTATATGTTTCGGGGTTTCCGGTAATTTTTATGACCGGTGCTATAGGTGATCCGGTTGGAGTACCGCGACCTGTGGTAAATATTACAACCTGAGAACCCCCTGCAGTCATTCCAGTAATAGATTCAATATCCTGTCCGGGAGTATCCATAAAATAAAGCCCTTTACCCTGCGGTTCTTCGCCGTATTCTAAAACACCCTGTAAGGGTTTTGTACCCCCTTTATAAATACAACCCAAGGATTTTTCTTCAATAGTACTAATACCACCTTCGATATTTCCTGGTGTAGGCTGTCCGCCTCGCATATCTACTCCCATTGTCTTTGCCTTTTCTTCACACCTTTTAACGATATAAAGTAATTTTTCTCCTACTTCCTTTGTCACAGCCCTTTTTGCGAAAAGATGCTCTGCTCCAATTAATTCTGTAGTTTCTGAAAACATTGATGTCCCACCAAGTTCAACAATTTTGTCGGATACATAGCCTGCTACAGGATTAGAAGCTAAGCCAGAAGTTGTATCAGAACCACCGCATTCAATTGATAATAATAATTCTGAAATATCCACTTCTTCTCTTTCAAATTTACAAATTTCCTGCATCATCTGCCTTGCTATTCTTGTACCTTTTTCTTCTGCTTTCAAAGTTCCTCCGCAATGCTGTATAACAATATAATCTACAAGTTTGCCCGTTTTTGCAATTTCAGCTGCTACATTCTCAGTCGGTACACCTTCACATCCTAAACCTACAACCAATACTGCTCCAACATTCGGATTCTTCCCCAAACCGATTAAAGTATTTTTTATTAATTCAAGATCACCACCAATTTGACAGCACCCGTGCTGATTTGGAATGGCAACAGCACCTTCTACATGGGAAGCTATTCTTTCTGCAACTACACTTGCACATACAGACGAAGGTATTATTAATAAATGATTTCTTATACCTACTTTTCCGTTTTGTCTTACAAAGCCCTTAAATTTCATTTTAATTCCTCCTCCCAATCTCCGCGTCCTCTTAAGCTTTCGATATTATGTACGTGAACATGTTCTCCTTTTTTGATATCAACTGTTGCCCTTCCTATAACTTCCCCGTATTTTATTATTTCTTCCCCCTTTTTAATATCCTTTACAGCAAATTTATGACCGAATTTAATATCTGATAATAGGGTTATTTTTAGATCATAACCTTCAACTTCGATTAATACTTCTTCGCTTGATGATAAATCCTTTACAGCCGTTGCCACATTATCCTTTGGATGTGCAATAACAGCAAATTTTTTCAATTAAAACACCTCCAACAATTTTTTATTTATTTTTTTATTGTTGCAATAACAATGCCAATTAAAAATACATTAAATTTATAAACTCTATCTTTAAGAAACTGTTGCATTCGGCAACAAAAAATAAACCTCTCGATGCATTTTGCATCAAGAGGTCACCATGTCTATATTATACTTTTTCATTTTCCTCCACAATGTTGTACGATGAATTCCGAGTAGTTTAGCTGCTAAGGAAATATTACCTTTAGATTCTGTTAATGCTTTTGAAATTAAATTTTTTTCTTGTTCTTCAATTGACAATTCCTGACTTTTTATTTTGTTTTGATTTATTTCAAAGTATTTAAAAATCAAATCTTCTATACCAATATATTTTCTTTCACAAACTGCACAAGCCCTTTCGATTATACCTTCAAGCTCTCTCACATTACCTGGATAATCTAAGGATAAAAGATAATCTACAGCAGAATGGGTAAAACCTAAGATATTTTTACCTATTAATTTTGAATATTTCTTTAAAAAATATTCTGCTAAAGGTATTATATCTTCCTTTCTTTCTCGAAGAGGAGGTATAAAAAGGGGCAAAATATTTATTCGATAGAATAAATCCTGTCTAAAATTTTCATTATTTACTTCTTTTAATAAATCCCTATTTGTAGCACAAATTATTCTAATATTTATTGGAATTAGCTTATCATCACCGAGGCGCATAACCTTTTTTTCTTGCATTACCCTCAATAATTTAGATTGCAAAGACAATGGCATTTCAGATATTTCATCTAAAAATATTGTTCCATTATGAGCTAACTCAAAAAGGCCAACTTTACCACCTTTTTTGGCACCAGTAAATGCACCTTCTGCATAACCAAATAATTCACTTTCTAAAAGATTTTCAGGCAAAGCTGCACAATTAATCGCAACAAAAGGTCCGTTTTTTCTTTTGCTTTCATTGTGTATACTTTGTGCAAAAATTTCTTTTCCTGTTCCCGATTCACCAAATATCAATATTGTAGAATCAAGTTGAGAATATTTTTTTGCAATTTCGATAGTGTAAAATATTTTTAGGTCGAAAAGGAGGAAAAAGCAGAAAAAATGTAGA
>NZ_JBNARB010000021.1:0-42081 GCF_049723235.1 Thermovenabulum sp.
GAGGTTGTAATTAACAGTACTTGTACTTTCTGGAAAATTATATCATAACTTCAGTGGATATTAATTTTTTATTGACTATTTCAGCTAAAATCTATAAAATATTATTTGTAATTTGCTGATGTAGCTCAGCCGGCAGAGCAGCGCACTCGTAATGCGCAGGTCGAGGGTTCGAATCCCTCCATCAGCTCCAGAAAGGCAATAAAATTAAGGCTTGGGAGAATGGAAAATTATCCCAAGCCGTTTTATTTGCTCTTATGTTAATATTTTGCTATGCCTTAAAAATTACACATAATCTCACCAATGATATACTTATTCTCAAACCGTTTCCCAGAATTTTATTATTTAAACTTGCAATTAACTTTCCTTCATATAACTCGCTAAGGATCATCATCATTGTCCCAAATATAATAATCTATCCTTTAATATCTGTAGGCGAATTATAGCCTTCTGTTAAGAAAGTAATATAGTTGTCATGATCTGTGCGCATATATTGGGCAAGGTTTAAAAAATATTCAACATTTTTTATAAACTATTAGGCTCAGTAAATAAATCTATCCAGGGTAGTTTATATGTAAACCGTACATATAAAAACCCCGAAATAAAAAATAAGAGTAAAACCGCAATTTTAAAGCCAAAGGTGAAATGAATTTTTTCGATGTTTTTCTCAATTATTCCTGCTATTATTCCTCCCATAAAACTCTCGATTAAAGCCAACAATATCTCTAATAAGAGTGGCTCTACCTTACCATATACGGCAGCTATAAAATACCATACTAAAAAAATAATCCACGGTACTGTGACCGAAGATAAAAACCGGGAATACCAAAAAGAATCCTTTTTTCTTATGTAATTCCTGAAAAAATAATATTCGATAATACATACAAAAAAATAAGCCCAAAAAGCCATTTTTAAATGTTGAAAAACCGATTCATTAATGCCACATATAGGTTTTAAAAACTCCCATTTTGTCAGCTCATAACCAAAATGTAAACCGCTGAAGATAACAAGAAAAATAAAAGCTTTTAAAAAAATGTTCATATCATGCTCCCCTTTTAATTTTGTTATACTAATCTTAATTATAATGTAAATTTCTTAATATTACTATTATTTCGTTTTTTGGTTACACTAAATAAAGGCAGATATATCAAGGGGACCTAAATTAAAGGAAATTTTTCTTAAGATTTAGCTTTAACGGCATTTCATGGATAATAAAAAAAGAGATGAAAAAATTTCATCTCTTTTTTAACAAAATTTTATTTAAGAACTATGAGCAGGTCTATAAGCCGAGTTCTGTCTTGGATGGTCATCTATCTAGGGCGTCAGTTGCCTGACACCTCCAGCGACCTTACCCGGGAGCGTGGCGGGCCACCACATTGCTCCCCTATTTGGTCTTGCTCCGGGTGGGGTTTACAGAGCCACACTGTCGCCAGTGTGCTGGTGAGCTCTTACCTCACCTTTCCACCCTTACCTAACGGTTAAACGTTAGGCGGTATATTTCTGTTGCACTTTCCTTGAGGTCGCCCTCACTGGGTATTACCCAGCACCCTGCCCTGTGGAGCTCGGACTTTCCTCGGATGAAAAACATCCGCGACCATCCGACCTACTCACAGCTTATTTATTTTATCACGGGAACAATTTTATGTCAACCTAAAAGTCCACTTCTATTTCATCCTCGCTTAAGGCAAGGTCAATTCCCTCATTAGCCAGCTCATCTGCTCTTTTATTCATTTCTCTTCTTACATGACAGATAGAAAATTTTTTAAATTCCTTTATCAACTCAAATACCTCTTTGTAAAGGGGCTTTAAACCTTCGTTTTTTACTTGATATTCCCCCTGGATTTGTTTTACCATGAGTTCGCTGTCGGTAAAAACATTTACTTCTTCACATTCCATTTCAAGAGCTTCCTTCAATCCTGCAATCAAAGCTTTATACTCTGCAATATTGTTTGTAGTCTGTCCGATATAATCGCTGATTTCTTTAACTACATTTCCTTCTTCATCAATAATTACAATTCCAATTCCCGCATCCCCCGGATTACCCCGGGATGCTCCATCTGTGTACAATGTTAACTTCTTCATAATACCTCCCAATCTTTCTATTAATTGAAATAAATTATTACATGATTATTCAGCAAAAATTAATCGTCCGCAACTTTCACAATATACCGGCAGAGTGTGTTGGCTCACCTCCTGTATTTTAGCAAATGACAGAATTGTATTGCAACCACTGCATTTAAAATCCACTACCTTGGCTACAGGATCGGTTTTTGTAAGTTTAATTTTTTTATAAATGGTCAACAATTCGGGTTTTATTTTTTCCGCGAGAGTAAGTTTACAATCCCTTAATTTTTCAATTTCTTTTTTTATTTTATCAATATCCTCATTATTTTTCAATCTAATTTCTTTATATTCTTTTTGCATTTTTCTGATTTTATTTGAAATTTGCTTTATTAAATTTTCCAATTGATAAACTTCCTCCATATACCTTAATAAAATTTCTTCCTTTTCTGCTTTTACATCTTTTAGCTTTTTAAGATTATCCGATAACATTTCCATTTCTTTATAATTTTTGATCTTACCACTGTACAAGAAGCTTTCATTTTCAATATATTTTTTTTCAATTTCCTTGATTTCTTTTTCAATTTGCGTTTGTTTTTCCCTTTTATCCTTTAAAGTGTTTTCTAATCTTTCGTATTCTTTCATTTCCAATAAAATAATTTGATACAGATTCTTCAGTTCGGTGTTTTTCACAAGAACGTTATAGGCTTCTATTAATTTTTTTTCTTCTTTTTCTATTTGCTGAAGTTCCCATAAAAGTTCCATCTCTTTTAACATAAAAATCCTCCTTTTTCTTTATAAATCAAAAAAAGAGAATAGGTATTTCCCCATTCTCTTTCACAAGTACTTAAATATTTCCTTTTCCATATAAACCTCAATATAAGCCTCCTGATTAATCTCATCGAGAGACTTTTCTATATATTCTTTTATTTTATTTAAGACTATTTTTTCTGTAGCCGAATGTCCCGCATCAATTACAGCTATACCGTGCATAAAAGCATCCAGAGCATCGTGATATTTTACATCCCCGGTAACAAAGACATCGGCATTTTTAAAAATGGCCGTACCGATAAGGTCAGAGCCCGCACCTCCGCATACAGCTATTTTCTTTACTTTTTTATTCAGCTCTCCTACTACTTTAATTGCTGAAAGGTCTAATTTATCTTTTACCAGCCGGGCAAATTCCTCTAAGGACATTTCTTGTTTTAGAAATCCTATTCTTCCAATACCGTATTTTTTCCCTTCCTTATCCATGGGATATACATCATAGGCCACTTCTTCATAGGGATGCACTTTTAAAACCGCATTAATTACTCCTTTCACTTTATTTTCAGGAGCGATTGTTTCAATCCGAAATTCATTCACTTTTTCTAATTTTCCCTTTTTGCCGATAAAGGGATTTGCCCCTTCTTCGGGCTTAAAGGTACCTTCTCCTTTTACCTTAAAAGAGCAGTTGCTGTATTTCCCTATGAATCCTGCCCCTGCATTACCCATTGCTTCAACGATATTATCTTCATATCCTTCGGGAACAAAAACAACAATCTTTTTTAACGGCTCCGTGTAGGTTTCTTTTAATATTTCTATTCTTTCCAGACCCAGTAAATGCGCCAAAATATCGTTTACACCTTCTTCGGCCACATCAAGATTTGTATGGGCGGAGTATATTGTTATGTCCTTCTTTATCGCTTTATAAATAATTTTTCCCAAGAGTTGATCTTTCCTGACATTCCTTAGAGGTTTAAAAATTAAAGGATGATGCGCAACCACCATATCAAAGTCCTTTTGATAAGCGTATTCCACCACATCTTCCGTTACCGAAAGGGCAATTAATATTTTTTTTACTTCTTTATTGTAATCACCTATCTGAATTCCCGTATTGTCCCAATCAAATGCCAAGTTTTTAGGAGCAAGTTTTTCTAATATATTAATAATCGTGGCACAAGAAGGCATCTTTTAAAACCTCCGTTAAAATTTTTAGTTTCTTTAGTATTTCTTCCTGTTTTACTTTATCTTTGCCTTTAGCGCTAAATCTATAATTTTCCTGCAATCTATCGATTCTGTCTTTTAAATACTCTTTTACTATCTCTTCTCTTTTATTTTTTAAAATCGGTCCTATCAGGATATCCACATCATCAAAACTAAATTCCATATCTTTACTTTTTGTCACTACCCATATTTCATAAAATCTTTTTCCTTCTTTTATAACCAGTTCATCTTTAAATACGAATCGATTTTCCAATAAAAACCTTCTTAGCTCACAAAGGTTTTTCATGGGTTGAAGAATAAAACCTGGTATAACCTCCAATTTTTCCTTTGATTCAACTAAAATTTTCTTTATGGTTTCTCCTCCCATACCCGCAATAACCGCTACATCAATTTCTTCTGGAAGAATGGTTTTTAGTCCCTGCCCCAGCCTTACTTCAATTTTTCCTTCGCATTGGTAGTAAAAAACGTTCTTTAGTGCTCTTTCATAAGGCCCCTTTTTGGCCTCTACCGCGATGACCCGGGGAGAAATTTTATTCTTTACCAGAAAAATTGGAAGATATGCATGATCCGTACCTATATCTGCAACTATAGAATTTGAAGGTATTATTTCTGCAATTTTTTTTAATCTTTCGCTTAAATAAATATCCTTCATATTTTCTCCTTTAATTTTGTACGGATTTTAACAAAAAAAGGGGAACTATCCCCTTCTTATCATTCAAGGAAATCCTTTAGTTTTTTACTCCTACTTGGGTGTCTTAATTTTCTCAAAGCCTTTGCTTCAATCTGGCGTATTCTTTCCCTGGTGACTCCAAAAACCTGCCCTACTTCTTCCAATGTCCTCGGTTTTCCATCATCGAGTCCAAACCTTAACCTTAACACCTTTTCTTCCCTTGGAGTTAAAGTTTCCAGTACATCCTCCAGTTGTTCACGAAGAAGTTGAAAAGCAGCTGCATCAGCCGGAGCCTGAGCTTCTTCATCGGGGATAAAATCGCCTAAGTGGCTATCTTCTTCCTCGCCAATAGGAGTTTCAAGCGAAACAGGCTCCTGAGCTATTTTCATGATTTCTCTAACCTTTTCTACGGGCATTTCCATTTCTTCCGCAATTTCCTCAGGAGTAGGATCTCTGCCCAATTCCTGTAAAAGTTGCCTGGATACTCTTACCAGTTTGTTAATGGTTTCAACCATATGCACGGGAATTCTAATTGTTCTTGCCTGATCGGCAATTGCACGGGTTATGGCTTGTCTTATCCACCAGGTAGCATAGGTGCTGAATTTATACCCTTTTCTGTAGTCGAATTTTTCTACTGCTTTCATAAGACCTAAATTGCCTTCCTGAATGAGGTCCAGAAAAAGCATTCCCCTGCCCACATACCTTTTTGCTATGCTAACCACAAGCCTTAAATTCGCCTCTGCTAACCTTCTTTTTGCTTCTTTATCGCCTTTTTCTATGCGTTTTGCTAATTCTATTTCTTCTTCAGGAGTTAACAATGGTATTTTGCCAATTTCTTTAAGATACATTCTTACCGGGTCATCTATTGCAATCCCTTCAGGGATAGAAATATCCAATTCATCTTCCGGCAGGTCCTCAATCAAAGATTCTGATAATTCATCCGCATCATTAACTACTTCAATTCCCAGCTCTTCAAAGGATTCATATATTTTATCAATAGCTTCGGAATCTAAATCTTCAAACTCGCTTAGCGTATCCATTATTTCTTTATAGCTTAATACCCCTGCTTTTTTTCCTTTATCAATTAGTTCTTTTACAGCTTTGATTCTATCATCCTTTTTTTCCTTTGCTTTCGATTCTCCTTTTACTTTGTTTGAAACATCGCTGCTATTTTCAATAGCATTTGATTCTTCATTGTACTCAGCTTTGTTGTTTTCTACTTTTTCTTTTGCCATTTACATTCCCCCTTTCTCTGTAAACTTCTCATTTAATGATTCCATTTCTTTTCTTAATTTTTGGTAGTAATTGAGCAGGTTCAATACCGTATTATACTCACCTATGGTTTCTGCTTTTTTAATCCTTTCTTTTAATTGTTTCATTGCAAACCTCAGATAATTTTTCTTTATTTTTAACACCAATTTTTCAACATTTTCCTCCTTCTTAACAGATTCACTTTCCATCAATAACTTAGCCATATCAGAAGCAATTTCCTGTTTATCGCTTAGTGCTAAAAATATTTTCTCCTGGGATAAGACTTCGCCATTTTTTACAAGATCCATTATGACATTAAATATTTCCCTGTGATTTTTATAAAGAAAGTATATGGGTAAGAGCTTTATAGCTTCTTTTTTACAGGTTTCGGGATCATTTAGAAGAATTTTAAGAAATTCCCTTTCAGCCATGTAGATGCCATCGTTTAATGATTTAACTGGTGAATGTTTCCTTAACAGTTCTTTATTATTATTTCTAAATTGGCTATTTTTATACTTTAAGCCAATCTCTGGAATATTTTCCGTATTCTTGCCTGATAAAGCTTTCATTAAAATATTTTTTGGAATCTCATAATCTTTGTAAAGCTTATCTATATAAAAATTTCTTTGCACTTCGTCCTCTACTTCCGAAAGGAGCTGCACAGCCTTTTTTATGAATTTTAACCTGTCAGTGCTGTTATTTAAATCTAATTTTTCTGCTTCCAGTTTTATTAGATATTCGATAATGCTCTTTGAATTATGAAGCTCCCTTTCGAACTCTTCCCGCCCGTATTTTTGGATAAATTCATCCGGATCTTTACCTTCCGGAAGTGTTAAAATCCTTATATTAAATCCTTCCTTTTTTAAAATTTCAAGTCCCCTCAGTGTTGCGTTTCTTCCGGCTAAATCCATGTCATAGGAAATAATTACTTCATCCGTATATTTTTTTAAAAGCTTTGCCTGGGTTTCCGTAAGAGAAGTGCCTAAGGATGCCGCAGCTTTTTTGAATCCTGATTGAAAAAGACTTATTACGTCCATATATCCTTCTACAAGCAATATTCCATTTCCTTCTTCTTTTTTAATTTTATCTAAACCATAAAGTATTGATCCTTTACTAAAAACCGGTGTATCGGGAGAATTTAAATATTTGGGCTCTCCCTCTCCAATTACCCTGCCTCCAAATCCTACTATATGTCCGTATATATCTTTTATTGGAAAAATAATTCTATCTCTGAACCTATCGAAATACGAACCTTTAACCCTACCCGGTATAATTAGTCCAGCCTGAACAATAAGTTCAGGGGTTATGCCTTTCTTTACCAAAAAGTTGTAAAGGCTATCCCAGTTAGATGGTGCGTATCCCAGCGTAAACTCTTCGATTGTTTGTATATTAATCCCCCTGGATTTCAAGTAATCCTTAGCTTTCTCTCCCTCATATTTAGTAAGCAATACATCATGATAAAAATCTGCAGCAATTTTATTTATGTTATAAATTTCTCTTTTCAATCTGAAGGAACCGCTTATACCGTCGTCATATTCTCTTATCTCCAGACCGTACTTTTCAGCAAGAAATCGAACTGCCTCGGGAAAATTCAAGTTTTCTTTCTTCATAACAAAAGTAAAAACATTTCCACCCGTTCCGCATCCGAAACAGTAAAATAGTTGTTTTTTAGGACTGACGGTAAAAGAGGGAGTTTTCTCGCTATGAAAAGGACATAGAGCTACATAATTTTCTCCACTTTTTTTTAATTTGACATAATCCGATACTAAATCCACTATGTCTACCCTGCTTTGTACCTCTTTAATAACATCCTCGGAAAATAAACCCATCCTTACACCTGCCTAATTCAAAAAAACTCCTCCAAAAATATTTTAAGAGGAGTCCTGCAGCGAAAAAAATAATAATAAATAAATCTCCCATTTTTCATAAATGAATATTCTACATTAATATTAAATATTCCTTCTTTATTTATCAGAATCAAAAATTTTTAATATAAACTTAACCCATATTTAACTTTTTATAGGCCACGAAGATGGTAAAAATATTTCCCTGAATTTGTATATAGCAAAACTATCAGTCATTCCGGCAATATAATCGCAAACTCCTCTTTCCTTCCCTTCTTTTTCTACAATTTTTTTATACTCATCGGGAAGTTTCTCGACATTGTTAACGAAATATTTATACATCAGTTCAAGCATCCGCTGAGCCTTTTCTTCCTGGGATTTTGCTTTAGAGCCAATATATACTCTTTCAAACATAAACTCCCTCAAAGTATAAGTAGCTTTATACACTTCCTCGCTCATTTTAATAAAAGGTTTATCCAGGCTTTCTATTATAATATCCTTTATCATTGTATCTATTCTTTTTCTATGTTTTTCTCCCAGTATTTCTATTGGCCACCGGGGAAGGTCTTCTTCCTTTAATATTCCTGCTCTTAAAGCATCGTCAATATCGTGATTAATATATGCAATCCAATCGGAAATCCTCACAACTTGTGCTTCCAAAGTGGCAGGATTTCCCCTGCTCGTATGATTTAATATTCCGTCTCTTACTTCAAAGGTAAGATTCAACCCTCGTCCCTGTTCCAGTTTATCCACGATCCTTAAACTTTGTTCCTCATGCCTGAAACCGCCGGGCATCAATTCATTAAGGACCTTTTCACCCGTGTGACCGAAGGGGGTATGCCCCAGGTCATGCCCTAAGGCTATTGCTTCCGTTAAGTCTTCGTTTAACCTCAAAGCCCTTGCAATAGTCCGAGCTATCTGAGAAACCTCTAAGGTATGAGTCAATCGGGTTCTAAAGTGATCTCCTTCCGGAGAGATGAAAACCTGAGTTTTATGCTTTAACCGGCGAAAGGCTTTCGAATGAAGTATCCTGTCTCTATCCCTCTGAAAATCAGTCCTTACCAGGCATTTATCTTCAGGAAACATCCTTCCCTTTGAATATTTGCTCTTACATGCATATTGGGATAGATTCATTTCTTCTTTCTCTTCGGTTATTTCCCTCAGATTCAGCGTAAATTCTCTCATTGATATGTTCCTCCTTTTTGCCATTACTTTTGTTTGTACGAAAAAAGAGGCTCATAGGCCTCTTAAAATTTTAGAATTATTTCTCTTTCATAAAATTTGTTCTTCATTTTTCTTTATTATCTCAATTATCTTAGCTGCAGTTTCTTCCACAGCTTTATTTGAAACATCAATTTTAGGACATCCTATCTTTTTCATTATCTCATCGGCATATTCTAATTCTTTTAAAATCCTTTCCATACTGGCATAAGTTGCTTCACCGTTTAACCCCAAAGCTTTTAATCTTTCTTTTCTGATTTCATAAAGCTTTTGAGGATTTATAGTGAGCCCTATTATTTTTTTAGGAGAGACTTCGAACAATTCCTCCGGAGGACTTACCTCAGGCACGAGAGGTAAATTAGCAACCTTTATTCTTTTATGTGCAAGATACATTGCTAATGGGGTTTTTGAAGTCCTGGATACTCCTATTAGTACCACATCCGCTTTAGCTAATCCTCTGGGATCTTTACCATCATCGTATTTTACGGCAAACTCTACAGCTTCTACTTTTTTGAAATACTCCTCGTCTACACGCCTGGCTAAACCGGGCTCCAATTTGGGCTTTAAAGGTGTTATTCTGCCTATGGTATCAATAAGAGGACCCATAATATCAACTAATGGAATATTGTTTTCCCTTGCTTTTTCAATAAGGTATTCCCTAACTTCGGGCAATACAATTGTACAAACTATAGCACAGCTCTCATGTTTTTTCGCTTCCTGAATCACTTCACTGGCATACTCCAAATCCGTTACATAAGGAAACCTAATAATTTCAATATTACCAGAATCAAACTGTACCGTCGCTGCGCGCGCAGCGAGTTCAGCCGTCTCTCCAATAGAATCAGATACTGCAAATATAATTGGATTTGCCCCTTTATTTATTTTGAATCCCTCCTTCAAATCAAATGGTACCCAGTTCTACAAAAAGTTTCGTAATAATCGTCTTTGTTATCCGCCCTATCACTTTATACTTTATTTTCCCGTTGATTTCTTCTGTTTTAACTACAGGAAGCGCATCTACCTGATGAACTACTATTTTTCTTGCCGCATCATATGCAGATTCTTCAGGAGTACACGTGATCAAATTGGGCATTCTTGTCATAATCACACTTACAGGAATCTGTCTTATATCAGCATTTCCTATGGCAATTTTTAAAAGGTCTTTTCTTGAAATAACCCCAGCAAGGCTTCCGTCATCATGAACGACGAATAGAGTACCAACATCTTCAACAAATAATGTTACAATCGCGTCGTATACCGATGCATCTTCTCTCACGACTACGGGCACCGATTTAATATCATTTACTTTTATCTCCCGTATTTTTTCAGCAATAAGGTTCTTTGTGTGTTTTCCCGCATAAAAGTATCCTACTCTTGGCCTTGCTTCTAAAATTCCTGCCATTGTCAATATTGATAGATCGGGTCTCAAAGCCGCGCGGGAAATATTTAGTTTTTCAGCTATTTCTTCACTGGTAATAGGCTCGTTCTCCTTAACTATATCAATAATTTGTAATTGTCTTGGAGTTAATTCTATCGAACTTCACTCCCTTCCAAATATTTATGCGGTAATATTAATTTTTAGTATAGCACATTTATGAAAGAGTTAAAGGAAAATTTATCTTATTTTCCATTTAGAACAATTTTGCAAAATACGGAGTAATCAATGTTTCGATTACGGCAGCTATGTAAAGTAAAGGAACCAGTACTCCCATAGATAAAACGGACTTTGTTAAATTTTCTTTTAAGTTTTCCATTCTGTTCTTATTTTTATTGGGAATAATGATTTCAAAACCGGTTTTTAAACCAAAGGACGCACCCAAAATAATAACCGGAAGTTCTAATATCCCATGGGGAAGCAAGGTTGCAAGAAAAAATGCAAGAGTCTTTCCTTCATAAAAAACCATAGCCAGCATTATTCCTATTAATAAACCATTAAATATCATTCCTATTAATGGAATAATTCCTAAAAATATCCCGCCAAACATCATTAAAAGCAGTGCTTTTACATTGTTTTGAAATATTAAACCTATAGCATATAACTTCTTTTTACCCATAATTTGTTTACCGATATTAATTATATTGCCCATTAAATTATTTAAATTAGACAGTATGAATTCCGGATCTTGCTTAAAAGCAAAATATCCAATTACTGCTCCTGCGGCAAAAAGTAAAATGGAAAAAATTATGTATCCTTTTTTGTCTTTAAATGAATTTAAAATTGGTTCCATATTAACCTCCTTCTTCATAAATTCCTTACAGCATCCAAAAACTTATACGTTTTTATATCCTTATCGAATATAGTTGAAATAAAATTTATTAGCGCATTTTCCATTTCTTTAAGTATTTTGCCGTCGATTTTAAGTAATTGCACTTTTTCCATAGGAGAGTATAGCAGGGTTAATATAATGGAAATAGATTGTCTGCTTAAAATTTTACTGTTTTTATCCTTTTCAAAACAGCTTTCGCAAAGCAAGCCGCCAAATAATGAACTCAAATAAAAACTGGCAGATTTATCCTTGCCACAAACTACACACTGGCTCAAATTGGGTGTATAACCTTGAATAGATAACAATTTTACTTCAAAACACCTTGCTAAAACATCCAGTTCATCGAATCGTTCCACAAAATTTATGGTTTTTAAAAAAAAATGGTATAGTTTTTCATTTTTATTTCTTTCCGGGGTTGAAATCCTTAAAAGCTCGCTGAAATAAGCACCGTACGCCATTTTTTTTAAATCAGCCCTTATTTTTGAATGAGAATTAATAACTTCCGATTGAATAATGATATCCAGATTTCTTCCTTCTGCAACCAGAAAATTGCTGTGAGAAAAGATTAAAGTTCCTGCAATCAATGAGTTCCGCGGTCTTCTTACCCCTTTTGCCACCACATGTATTTTACCTTTTTCCAAAGTATACAGGGTCAATATTTTATCCGATTCTCCGAGCTCTCTATGGTTTAAAACAACTCCTTCCGTTTTGTATAGAGCCATTTTATAAACTCCTTTTAGCTTTTAATTGTTATTACTATCAAATTTTATTTTTGTATTCTGAGGTACTACCTGAATCCAGATATTACCCTTTCTCAATTTAATATTCTTTTTGTCCAGTGAAAGTAATTTTAAATTTCCATTCTCTTTTCTTTCCCATAATATCTTAACACATTTCCCGTCAAAAATATAAAACCCATTGCCAGAACCGTAAGTTTCAATTGTGAGTCGTCCCTCTTTATCTATTACCTTAGTATTCATGTATAAAATTAAAAGGTTCTTTGTCGTTATAGGATTATTAGTATTTTTATCTGCATGAAGATTTTCGTTCATAAACCTTCTATAAATCCCTTCTTTTTTATCAAAAATATAAGTGACTTTATAACTACTGTTGTAAGGAATTTCTACCTTTTCTGCAGTTTGAAAATCGTTTATAATATCCGATTCTTCATCAGAAAATTCGAAGGGTTTAGTGTCCACATCTTTATATAAATTTAACCTGTTTGCAGTACTTACAAGTTTATCCATAGAGGTATATGCATTATGAGGTGCAGGTCTTTCTTTTTTCCTATAAAAAGTAACATTATCGTAAATACCATCAATATGAGGGAACTTTTTGTCTTCTTTAAAATAGCTATACGCCTGGGGACTTCCCCCATAATGAACAAATACCGCACCGTAATTTTTAGCAAATTCTATAAGGTAGGGTCTTGCGCTCCTTACAGGACCGATTTCTAAATCTTTTTCAGGGTCAAAGCTTAAATACAGAGCAAGAAAACGGGTTATCCCGCCTTCTGCCAGTACTTCATAAACAACATCTGCTTTATAAAGACCCGATTGAGGCCTTGATTTTTTTTCATTTTCAATTACCACAGCAAAAGGTCTTTTTAATAAACTATTTTTGGGCACCATAAGTCCCGTCAAAGGATTAATTATTTTTTCTTCCGGTGTACTTTTGTTATTCTCGGAAGGAATCTCATTGGCTGGTAAGGTATTATTTTCACCATTATTTTTTACATTTCCACTGTTACTGCCGCAAGCGTTTAACACTATACCAATCAAAATGAGAAACAAAATGAATAAAATAACAGGTTTTTTAAACCACATATAAAATCTCCCCTGCAATTATTTTTATTAAAATATAATCTTTTGAATTTTGGGGAAAAATACAAAAAAAGCTACCACAATAGCATTTATAGCAGTAATAAGCACCGCTCCCGCGGCTACATTTTTTGCAATACGGGCAAGGGGATGATAGTTTTTCGTAACAAGGTCGATGGTAGCCTCAATTGCCGTATTTATCATTTCTGCGGCTATCACCAGGGTAATAGATAAAATTACCGCTAAAAGTTCAAAATTTGAAAGATTTAAATACCGGGAAATAATAATGACAAATATTGCAATAAAAAAATGAATGCGAATATTCCTCTGGGTTCTGAAGGCAAAGATTAATCCGCTAAAAGCGTAATAAAAACTTTCAAATATATTCCTGGACTTTTTCATTTTAAATTATCCTCTCTAACCAAACCGATGGATGACAGCACTTCTTCCTCTTTTGACCTCATTTCTTGCTTTTCTTCTTCCGTCTCATGATCGTATCCCAAAAGATGAAGGATTCCGTGCACCGCAAGATATCCCATTTCTCTCTGAAATGAATGTCCGTATTCCTCTGCCTGGGATTTGGCTTTTTCACAGGAAATAATAATATCACCGAGAAGCTCATTTTCTCCCAATCCTTCTCCTATTTCACCTTCAATTTCTTCCTCACCTTCACGCATAGCAAACGAAAGCACATCCGTTGGCTCATCTTTTCCCCTATAAATTCTATTTAATTCCATTATATATTCGTTATCTACCAGTACCACGCTTACTTCTACACAGTTCTCCCCATGAATTTCTAATGCCTTCATTACTACTTTTTTAATGATTTCTTCCGTTTCTTCTCCAATTTCAATTGCATCCTGCAGATTGTTTATTATCACCGTTGACATATTTCCCCTTCCTTTCCAATTCCTTTACCTTTTCCGGATATTCAATTCTATTATGAAAGATGCCCGTTAATACCTTTGAAAAAGCATTGGCAATTTTATCCAGATCTTTTAAGGTTAAATTGCTTTCATCTAACTGCCCATCGGCTAATTTTTCTTTAATAATTTGTCGGATTAAACCATCGATTTTCCCGGGAGTAGGTTTGTTCATTGAACGGACAGCTGCTTCTACCGAATCGGCAAGCATTATTATTGCAATTTCTTTGGTTTGCGGTTTGGGACCGTCGTATCGAAAACTTACTTCTTCGGTGGTTTTTTCCTGAGAAAGCGCCTTGTTATAAAAGTAGGTCAAAAGAGAGGTTCCGTGATGCTGGGCTATAAAATCCATTATTATTCTGGGTAATTTATATTGTTTCGCCAATTCCAATCCATCTTTTATATGTGAAACTATAATTAAAGCGCTCAAAGATGGGTTAAGTTTATCATGAGGATTTTCCTGAGCAAATTGATTTTCGATGAAAAAATATGGTCTTTTTAATTTACCAATATCATGATAGGTGGCTCCAACGCGCGCAAGAAGGGAATCTCCTCCCACCGCTTCGGCAGCCGCCTCAGCTAAATTCCCCACAATTATTGAATGGTGGTACGTTCCAGGCGCTTCAACAAGCAGTTTTCTTAGCAAGGGTTGATTTGGATTTGAAAGTTCCAGCAATCTTACCGATGTGGTTACACCAAAAGCATTCTCGAAAAAGGGTAATGTTCCTACTGTCAGTATTGAAGAAAGTATACCTGCCAGCATGCCCCAGAAAGCATTTCTTGCCATTTCAATCCAGGGAAGATGATCTAAAAGCCCAACGCATAAAATAACAAGGGAGTTCACCAGTCCCACAATGCCTCCGGCTTTGGTCAAATCCGGCCTTTGGGAAATCTTGGAGGTAAATAGTATCCCTATTATTCCTCCGAGGACGCTCATCACGGAATAGGAAAATTCATTTCCCATCATTATTCCCGTTATTATGCTCATTACAAATAAGGAAACAAGAGCAATCTGAGGATTTAATAAAACTGTAATGAGCATGCCACCGGCCGCTAATGGAAGTAGAAAAGGCGATATATGTTTAAAAATAACCGATAAAGCTAAGGTAGAAAAAATTACTATTGTTAGAAGTAAAAGGTCAATATTATTATCATAGTAATTCCTGAAATAAAAATAAACATAATAGCCCAGAATCAGTTCGAGTATTAATACTAATAGGGAAATGCCGGATATTATTGTTAAATTTACTCTATTATCCTGTGCCAGAAGTCCAAGTTCTTTAAGAAGGGCCAATTGTTCAGCAGTAACGGGTTTTCCTTTTTCAATAAGGACTTGTCCTTTTGATATTTTTACAGGTTCGACGGCTTCCATAGCCATTTTAATTCCTTTTTCTGTAGCTTCTCGATCAAGGACCATGTTTGGTTTTATTACACTAATTGCGATTTCCATTCCCAGGGATTTTACATTTTGAGGGAGATTCACCTTTTTAAATTCTTCTATAACAAAGGCCTTTGCTCTATCAATCGAATCGTCCTTGATACCGCTGTCCATTACGGTTTCTATAACCGCTTTGGTTATAGTTTCCAGTTCCTTTAACTGTACCATGTCCATATTTAAAAAAGTTAAATAGGATTCATTGGATAATGAAAGAGAAATATTATCCTTTAAAATTTTTGCCTTTTCTTTAATATCTAAATAATCTTTTGATCGTATTTCCCTGACGTTGTCAAACAGTTCTGTAAGCTGTGCTTTTACCTCTTTTACCACCGTCTGGTCCAAGGTATATTTTTGAGGGACCGATTCCGCTGCAGCCTCCTGAAGTTTCTTGGTAGCAATAGTGTCTATGGCTTCTTTTTCGGCAATAATATCCTCCTGTAATACATCCCCGACTTTTAAGTCGTATTTTTTGGGTAGTGCATTTGTAATTACCAGTGAAGTTACCGATAAAAAGAAGATCAAGCCTAATAAAATTTTCTGTATCTTATTGTTCTGCAATAATTTGATTTTTATTATAACCCGGCGATTGTCTCGCTTTAAATCTAAAGACACTTAATCTCAGCTCCCTATAAAAGCTTTTTACTCCCCTCATACTTTTCGTAAGCTTTTATTATCCTCTGGACGACTTCGTGCCTTACTATATCCCTATCATTAAGATATATAAACTCAATACCTTCAATTCCCTTAAGAATTTGCTGCACAACCTCCAGACCTGAATCAACGCCCTTGGGAAGGTCTACCTGAGTAATATCCCCGGTGATTACCGCCTTTGACCCGAATCCCAATCGGGTTAAGAACATTTTCATTTGTTCGGCAGTGGTATTTTGCGCCTCATCCAGAATTATAAAAGAATCATCGAGAGTTCTCCCTCTCATATAAGCCAAAGGTGCCACTTCTATTATGCCTTTTTCCATATACCTTTGAAAGGTCTCTATTCCCATAATATCATACAATGCATCGTATAAAGGCCTGAGATACGGATCTACCTTTTCCTGCAAATCACCCGGTAAAAAACCAAGCTTTTCTCCCGCTTCTACAGCAGGCCTTGTTAATATAATTCTACCTACCTCTTTTTCCTTTAAGGCGGTAATTGCCATAGCCATTGCTAAATAAGTTTTCCCTGTACCTGCAGGACCTATACAAAATACAATATCATTTTTCTTTATAGCATTAACATAAAGTTTTTGCCCTAAGGTTTTAGGTTTTATATATTTTCCTCTGTGGGTAACACAAATTATATCGTCAAACAAGTCTTTTATTTTCTCTTCCTGCCCCTCTTTTGCAAGTTTTGAAAAGTATTTAATGTCAGCAAAGGTAATATAATTGCCATTTTTTATTATATTTAACAGGTTGGATAGGAGTTTTTCTGCAGAAAATACATCTTCCTTTTCACCTAAAATTGTTATTTCCCCATCTCTCGTCACTACCCTAACATTAAATTCTTTTTCGATGAATTTAATATTCTCATCCCTGTTCCCAAAAAGACTTAACATATTTTGAAAATTGTCAATGGTAAACCTTGCCTGTGCCAAATTTTTACCCAAAAAAACATTCCTCCTCAAATTATTTTATTGCTTCCTTTTGCCCTATGTCTTCTATAAGCTCTAAATTTAAAATTCCAATTACGGCATTGCTGTCATTATCCAGGATAAACACCATATTATTTCTCGCAATTTCTCCGGCTTTTGACAATTCCTCAATCTCTTTTTCAAGCATTTCTTTTGCTTCTTTCTTTGCCTGCTCAACCCCAAAAAATTCTTTTTTTTCATCATATTCTTTAATTAAAACCAAATCACATTTTAAATTTCCAAAGGCTTCGGGCAAAAGGGTAATTCTCTTTAAAAGAGTTTCTTCGTATTTTTTAAACTCCCTATTACTAAAATATATATACATCTCATTACCTTTTACTTGCAACCTTAAAATTTTTCTTTCCCTGCCGGTATATTCCTTTTTAACCTTTATAAGGGGAACTTTTACTGAACGTTCATACCACACCCTGGCTTTGACAATACCTTCAGCGGGAACCAGCAGTTCTCCCTTCCCTTCCCCGAGATTAATATTCCCCGAAATAAGGATGTCTCCCTTTCTCACAAAATCATGAGGTTTTACCTTAGCTTCTCCATTTAACGCGAGGATTTCCTCAACTACACCATCCTTTGAAGCAACTATATTACACGGGCTCTTTTCTTTCAGGGATGGAGCCGGCCCCTTAGGTACTATTTCCACTATAGCTCTCGTCCCTTTAAAATAAATTTCCACCCATGAAATATTATTATAGTTTAAAAGTATTTTATCAATAACGTATTTTTTGTCAATATTGTATTTGTTTATACCGGGCTTTAAACCCCATTCCTGAAGGTCTTTTTCAATTTTCTGTTTAAGTTCGTCGTTATTTACATTTATCTGAACCACCCAGATAAAAGAAGACAAGGCGTACATCAATAAAATAAAAATTGCTATACCCAGTAGAAAAATTTTTCTTTTTTTAAGATTGGACATTAAAAAATAAAATCCCACTTTTTTTACAACTATTATTTTACATTTGACCTTCTTTGATAATTTTACCAGTTTAAAATAGCTCTTTACATCTACTTTAGCCTCTAATTCCCATTCATTAATCTTTTTTATGTCCCAAAGAAATATATTATTTATAGAAGCTTGATTTAACAGCCTTTCCACATACTCTCCCTTTGCTTTAATAATAACATAACCGCCGAAACAATTCCATAATTTGAAAAAAATCACCGGGGATCCCCCTTAATTCATCAATCTTTAATGATTATTTTTTTTATTTTCCCTTCTATCCTTACTTCATCAGAAACCAGATATTTTATAAACAGATTTTCTCCAAAGATTTCTATTTCGCCAATTGAGCTATTCAACACTACCGAATTGTCTTCATACCTTACTATCCCTTTAAAGTTTTCCACATTTAACACTATGTTTCCGGTCAGGGTAATAACAGGCAAATTTATGAGTACGTCCTTGGGCAAATCCAGCTTATCGGCAAGTTTTTCCATAAACTCGTTATAATTCATGCTTTTCCCTTCTTTATCCAATTTTTTGTTCCTTATTTTTTAAATTTATTCTTTTTGTGAAGAGAAAATTACAGAATTAAAAAACCCTGCAGTTTTTTTCTGCAGGGTTATAGCTTTCATAAAATAAATGTTATCCCAATAATTTTTTAACTATTTGATTTACCACCCTGCCATCTGCCCGACCTTTTACCTTAGGCATGATGGCAGTCATTACCCTTCCCATATCTTTGATGCTATTAGCACCTATTTCGTAAATAACTTGCCGAGCAATTTCCTCTATTTCTTCCTCGGTCAGCTGCTGAGGGAGGTAACTTAAAAGGATGTCAATTTCTCTTTCTAACTGGGCTGCTACATCGGGTCTATTAAGGCGCTCATACTCTTCTTTATTTTCCCTTAGTTTTTTTACTTCTCTAGACAATACTTCAATTACTTCACTATCGTCAAGTTCGTGCAATCTGTCTTTTTCTTCATTTAATATTGCTGCTCTTGCCATCCTTATTACCGAAAGTTTTTCCTTCTCGCCTTCTTTCAATGCCCTTTTCATGTCTTCTGTTAAAACATCCTTTATAGACAAATTTTATACCTCCTCAAAAACTACTTAAATTTTCTGCGGCGTGCTGCTTCAGATTTCTTCTTTCTTCTTACGCTGGGCTTTTCGTAGTGCTCTCTTTTCCTTAATTCAGAGAGAACACCGGCTTTCTGGCATTCGCGCTTAAAACGCTTCAATGCACTGTCCAGCGATTCATTTTCACCAATGCGCACTTCTGTCATGAACTTCCCTCCCTCCGCTTAACGTGAGAAAAATTAAAGGCCATCATATATTATCCTGGAGGCCATGTCATGAACCTACCGCCCAGCAAATGGAAGTGGAGATGGTGTACCGTTTGGCCACCCTCATCACCCGTGTTTATTACTACTCTAAATCCTCTATCATCGATATTGTATGTTTTTGCTAATTCCTTTATTACTCTTGTTATTTCCAATATAAGAAAACTATCTTTTTCTTCAATTTCCAATAAATTTGGAATATGCTTTTTAGGAACCACAAGGAGATGGACGGGGGCTTGAGGATTTATATCTTTAAAAGCAATGATGTTATCATCTTCATAAACGATATTGCTGGGGATCTCTTTTTTGATTATTTTACAAAATATACATTCCAAATCTTCCACCTCCTTTTTAAAAAATCGCAAGGCTATTATTTTTTTATTCCACAAAAATTATAAATTTCCTGCTTAAAACAAAATTTTTTATCTGGAAATTACTTCTCCGAAAATAAATTCCTTGCCGTTTTCTTTTAACAACACACTGTAAATTTTATTATGAAGATTTTCCCCGGAAAAAGCAGCAACGCGTATATAATTATCCGTAAAACCCTCGTATAAATTTTCTTTTGTTTCCTCCTCAAACAAAACCCTGAGTATTTTCCCTTTAAATTTTTCCCTGAAATCTTTTTCCAATTGATGGCTTAGGTCTATTAATATCTTGCTTCTTTCTTCTTTTATCCTTTCGGGTATTTGTTCTTTCATTTCATAAGCGGGGGTTCCTTTTTTAGGTGAAAATTTGAAAACGTGGAGTTTACTGAATCCCACCTTTTTAATAAATTCCAATGTTTCTTTGAAATTTTCATCTTTTTCTCCCGGAAATCCAGTAATAACATCGGTGGTAATAGCCACATCCGGCATATATGTGCGTATTATTTCTATTTTATTTAAAAATTCCTCAGTTGTATAACGTCTATTCATTTTTCTTAAAATCTCATTACTGCCGCTCTGCAATGGTATATGAAAATGTCTGCAGAAGTTTTTCAGTTTAGAAACCTCCAGAATAAAATCCCTGTCAATCTCAAAGATTTCGATAGAACTCAATCGTATTCTCTCTATACCCGGTATTTTAGAAATTTCCTTTACTACATCTAAAAGATTTGGATCTTTTTTAAAGTCTTCCCCGTAAAGCCCTAAATGAATTCCGGTCAAAACTACTTCCTTAAATCCGTCTTTGGCAAGCTCCTGCGCCTCTTTTATAATACTTTCCATCTTCCTGCTTCTTATAGGGCCCCGGGCATAGGGAATAATACAGTAAGAACAAAACAAATTACATCCTTCCTGAATTTTTAAAAAAGCCCTTGTTTTTTGCCTGTAACCTCTAAAAGCAATTTCTTCAAAGGATCTAACTTCCATTATATTGCTTACCCTGACTACTTTTTCATTATCGAACAGGGCTTTTTCAACCAGTTCTACAATTTTTTTTCTGTCTCTGGTACCTATTACCACATCTACCCCCTGGATCTTCATAATTTCCTCCGCTGCAAGCTGGGAATAGCAACCTACGACTGCTATTACCGCAAGGGGGTTATTCCTTATAGCCCTCCTTATAATTTGGCGGGATTTCCTTTCACTTTCATTGGTAACCGCACAGGTGTTTATTACATAAATATCGGCGATTTCATCGAAATCTACTATATTATAATTCTTTTCTCTGAAAAGTTCCATCATGGCTTCCGTTTCAGCCTGATTTACCTTGCATCCTAAGGTATAAAAGGCAACTTTTGGCATTCATTAACCTCCCAAATCTGCAAGTTCGTACATCAAAATTGTACTTACCACAAAGCCTGCCGTCTCTGTTCTTAATATTCTTTTGCCGAGCGTTAAAGGTATCGCTCCTTTTTCTATACAATTTTTTATTTCCTCTTCATCAAAACCACCCTCGGGGCCTATAAAAATGGCGATTTTATGGACTTCTCCTTTTTTTATGTCATTTATTACTTGTTTCAAAGTTAAACTTTTTTCATTTTCCCATGGGACTAAAAAAAAATCAAAGATTTTTATTTTCTCCTGTAGCTGTTGAAAATTCAAAGGTTTTTCCACAAAGGGAATATCCTTTCTTTTGCACTGTTTAGCTGCTTCCATTGCTATTTTATTCCATCTTTCAATTTTATCTGATATTTTCTCTTCTTCATATCTGGGAATAATTCTTTTAGTAAAAACCGGTACTATTCTCTTCACACCGATTTCTACATTTTTTTGAACAATAAGATCAAACTTTTGACCTTTGGGTATTGCTTGAAACAACGTAATTTCCGTAAAACCTGATTCATCCTTTTCTTCTTTAATTATTTTTATCTTAATTACATTGTTTTTATTATCTATCTCCTCTATAATCCCTTCTCCTGAATAGTAATTGCCATTAGATACTTCAATAATATCACCTTTTTTGTACCTCAATACTTTTGAAATATGGTGTGCATCTTCCCCGGTAATCTTTATAACCTTCCCTGCGATAGGAGTTTCTTTTATAAAAAACAGGGGCATTATAGTCACCCCCTTTTATTGATCAGCGTTTTTCATAAAAACCAGTGCTACCCAATCTCCCTTTACCTGTTCCTCAAGCAGGATAAACCCTTTTTCTATTACTGCTTGTTTTACTTTTTCCTTTTTATCTTTTACGATTCCGGATGCAATGAATATCCCTTTTTCTTTAAGTAAAAATGCCGCCTTATCTGACACTTTTATTATTACATCAGCTATGATATTAGATACAATTAAATCAACTTTCTCCTTTATAATATCAAGTGTATCTGCCGCTTTTACTTCTATAATGTGATTTAGCCCATTCCTATCTACATTCTCTTTGGTTACCTTAACCGCCACTTCATCTTTGTCGATAGCAAATACCCTGTTAGCTCCCAATTTAGCCGAGGCTATGGAGAGTATCCCGGAACCGCATCCAAAATCAATTACTTGAAAACCATCCTTTATATATTTTTCTATAAATTCCAAACACATTACAGTTGTTTCATGAGTTCCGGTACCGAAAGCCATTCCCGGATCTAATTCTATTACCACTTCTTCCTCTTTTTTAAAATATTCCTTCCATGAAGGTTTTATAACAATTTTTTTACCTATATGCAATATATCATAATATTTTTTCCATTCATTCGCCCAGTCGGTATCGGAAACGGAATTTATCGTAATTTTACCGGTTCCGATATTCAAACCGTATTCCGGAAGTTTTTTAATTTTGTTTTCAATCTCACTTATTATATCGTAGATTCCTTCCTTTTCGGGTAAATATGCCGTTACTACCGCTTTTTCAAAATCCAGACCTTCGGGGACCTCCATGTAGTCCCAATCCCCATCTTCTTTTGGACGTAGAAAATCCTTCGGATCTTCTATAACCACACCCTGAGCACCTTTTTCGTAAAATATTCCCGTTATAGCCTCCACAGCCTCGGTGGTGGTATCCACTTTAATTTCTATCCAATCCATTCTTTTCCTCCTTAACATTAAACACCAAAAGCGTCTTTCATTTTATCAAAGAAACTTTTTTGATGTTTCGCAAGTTCTTCTCCGCTTATTTCTGCAAATTTTCTTAAAAGTTCTTTTTGTTTTTCGTTTAACTTCTTGGGAATAACCACATTTACCTTCACGTGAAGATCGCCTCTTGAATACCCCTTTAAACGCGGCATTCCTTCCCCTTTAATTCTGAATCTGGTATCCGGCTGGGTCCCTTCCGGTATTCTTAATTTTACCTTTCCATTCAACGTAGGAATCTCAATTTCGTCTCCCAGGGCCGCTTGAACAAAAGAAATGTATGTTTCGTATATAAGGTCATCCCCCTGTCTTACGAAGAGTTTGTGCGGTTTTACGTGAATTACTACATATAAATCTCCCGGCGGGCCGCCTCTAATGCCGGGTTCACCTTCTCCACTTATTCGCAGTTTGGCTCCCGTATCTACTCCCTGGGGAATCTTTATCTTGACCTTTCTCGGTACCCTGGTATAGCCCCTGCCCCCACATACGTTGCAGGGTTCTTCGATTATTTTACCACTCCCTCCACATCTTGAACAGGTAGTAATATTAATATACCTTCCAAAAGGAGTCATTTTTTCCTGTCTTATTTGACCGGTGCCATTACATACGGGGCAGTTTCTAAGGGAATTTCCTTTTGCACCGGTTCCACCGCATTTTCCGCAGGTCTCAGTCCGGATTATCTCTATTTCTTTTTCAGCACCAAAAGCAGCTTCCTCTAAAGTAATTTCCAGATCGTACCTTACATCCGCTCCTTTAATAGGCCCTTTGTTTTCCCTTCTGCCCATTCCTCCGAAAAAGCTTTCAAAAATATCTCCAAAAATGTCGCTGCCAAAATCAAAACCTCTAAAATCGCCAAAATCAAAATTACCTTGATGAAAATCCTGGCCAAACCCTCCTGCAGAGTTTGGATCGACTCCCGCATGACCAAATTTATCATAAAGAGCTCTTTTTTCCGGATTACTTAACACTTCGTAAGCTTCATTAATTTCTTTGAACTTCTCCTGGGCATCTTCACTTTTATTCACATCCGGATGATACTGCCGCGCCAGCTTTCTATATGCTTTTTTAATTTCCTCTTCCGTTGCGTCCCTGGAAACTCCGAGTATTTCGTAATAATCCCTCTTAGTCAAAATCATCACTCCAATAAAAGTCAGCCCTTAATAAGGGCTGACTTTTTTATTTTTTTTCATCATCATTTACAAATTTGTAGTCTGCATCAAATATTTTTTCATCCTTTTTATTATCATTAGCAGCGCCAAAACCAAAATTGGTGCTACCACCGGCATTCGTACCCGTTCCTGTTTGAGTTTGTGAATCTGCCTGACTGTACAGTCTTGAAGAAATATCGTAAAATGCCTTGGTAAGGTCATCGGTAGCCTTTCTTATTTTATCAATATCGTCACTTTCTATAGCTTTTTTTACATTTTCAATTTCTTTTTGTATCTTTTCTCTTTCTTCATTACTTATTTTATCCTTCAAATCGTTTAACATTTTCTCCGATTGATAAATCAGTGAATCAGCATGGTTTTTGGCCTCAACCTTTTCCTTTCTCTTTCTATCTTCCTCCGCGAACCTTTCCGCATCTTTTATCATTCTTTGAATTTCTTCCTCTTTCAGATTTGTAGTAGAAGTAATGGTAATTTTTTGTTCCTTACCCGTCCCTAAATCTTTTGCAGAAACGTGAACAATGCCGTTTACATCAATATCGAATTTTACCTCTATTCTGGGAACTCCTCGAGGAGCAGGCGGAATACCCGTAAGCTGGAACCTCCCCAAGGTTACATTGTCGGCAGCCATTGGCCTTTCCCCTTGGAGTACGTGGATATCCACAGTTGTTTGACCATCGGCAGCGGTGGTAAAGATTTGACTTTTGGATACCGGAATGGTGGTATTTCTTTCAATAATTTTCGTAAATACTCCACCAAGGGTTTCAATACCCAGGGAAAGAGGAGTAACATCAAGTAAGACTATATCCTTTACTTCACCCGCAAGGACACCCGCTTGTATAGCTGCGCCCATAGCAACAACTTCATCGGGATTTACTCCCTTGCAGGGCTCCTTACCTATAAATCTCCGTATAGCCTCCTGAACTGCCGGAATTCTTGTAGAACCACCAACGAGTATAACCTTATCGATGTCCTGGGGGGTAAGTCCTGCATCCTTTAAAGCTTGCTGGGTCGGTCCCATGGTAGCTTCTACCAGATCCCTTGTTAATTCTTCAAATTTTGCCCGTGTTAATGTCATTTCTATGTGCTTCGGACCGGAAGCATCTGCCGTAATGAACGGCAAGCTAATTGTAGTTTCAAGCATGCTTGAAAGTTCAATCTTTGCCTTTTCAGCAGCTTCCTTCAATCTTTGAAGGGCCATTCTGTCCTTTCTCAGGTCAATACCGTGTTCTTTATAAAACTCATTGGCTATATAATCAATTATTCTCTGGTCAAAATCATCTCCGCCCAGCCTGTTGTTTCCGCTGGTAGCTTTAACTTCAAATACCCCATCGCCCAGTTCCAAAATAGAAACATCAAAGGTGCCACCGCCTAAGTCAAATACAAGAATAATTTGGTCCTCGCCTTTATCAAGGCCATAAGCTAACGCTGCAGCCGTAGGCTCGTTTATAATTCTTAATACCTCAAGTCCTGCGATCCTTCCCGCATCTTTCGTCGCCTGCCTCTGGCTGTCGGTAAAATAAGCCGGTACCGTTATTACTGCTTGAGTAATCTTTTCTCCGAGATAACTTTCAGCGTCCTGTTTTATTTTCTGCAAAATCATTGCAGAAATTTCCTGCGGGGTATACGCCTTACCATCTATGTGAACTTTATAATCGGTTCCCATATGTCTTTTTATGGAAAGTATGGTCCTTTCGGGATTCAAAATTGCCTGACGCTTTGCCAGTTGCCCCACTAATCTTTGACCATCTTTTGTAAAGGCAACAGCTGAAGGTGTAAGCCTTGATCCTTCCGCATTCGGGATTACTACGGGCTGCCCTCCCTCCATGTAAGCAGCTACAGAGTTAGTAGTTCCAAGGTCGATACCAATTATTCTACCCATTTATGCCACCTCCGGATTTAATTATTTTTTACTACCTTTACAAGACACGGTCTAATTACCCTTGAGTGAAAGGTGTAACCTTTTTGAAGAACTTCCAAAACTATATTGTCGTCATACTCGGGATTCTGTACCTGCATGACGGCTTCATGGTAATAAGGATCAAAAGGTTTACCCTCTGCTTCTATCTCGGCAACACCGTATTTTGAAAGAAGATTTTTTAATTGATTGTAGATCAATTTTATTCCTTCAATGGTAGAATTTAAATCATTTTCAGCAGACTTTAAAGCCCTTTCAAAATTATCAAGAATAGGGAGAATATCCTTTATTAGCTGTTCTCCCGCATATAAATTGACTTCTTTTATTTCTTTTTCCATTCTTTTTCTAAAGTTATCATAATCCGCCAGCGCCCTGAGCCATCTTTCTTTATAATCTTGAATTATTTTTTCTTTTTCTTCTAATTGATTAAGTAAATTTTCTTTTTCATCTTGAATTTGTACATCTGCATTTTTTTCCTTAGTCTCCTCGGAATCCCTGGCATCTATGGTTTCCTTTTCTTCCCTCTCTTCCACCAATGCCACCTTCTTTCTAAAAATCTAAATCTTTAATCCCTTGAGATGAATCTACATTTGCCCTTCCCATATCTTCGTCCTTCTTTTTAATAATAGTATCAATGCGAAGAATGGCCTCCGCAATTTCTCCTGCAGCTTTTATAGCATGAAGTTTGACCGCTGCAGGATCAAGCACTCCCAGTTCCATCATATCCGAAAGTTCACCGGAATCACAATTTACACCAATGGAATCCATATTTTTTTCTGCCTGGGTATATATTACCTCCTCTACTTTTTCGAGGGGATTAAATCCCGCATTATATACAATTTGTCCAAGGGGTCTTTTTAAAGCAGAAATTACACAATCAATGCCATAAGAAGCCATTCCTTTCAGTCTTTCCTTTTCTCTCTCCAGCTCCCGGGCAACTGCGATTTCAACCGCACCACCTCCAGCCACAATACCGCCCTTAATTGCGGCCTGAAGCGAAGAGGCTGCATCCTTTGCTATTCTTTCCCTTTCGCCGACTATTTCTGAGGTCGCAGCCCCCACCAGTATAGTGGCCATTCTTTTCCCATTTCCGCCCACAATCCTTATATGTTCTAACTTTTCGTCTTCGTAAACTTTTTCTGCAAATCCTATGTAGTTTTGTATCTCTTCTTTAGACTTTTTAAGACCCGATCGCTTAATCATCCTTGCCCCGGTATGTTCTGCAATTTTTTCTAAATCTCTGCTGGACACTCTGTCCACAGCCAGTATTCCTTTATCGACAAACAATTCTTCTGCATTGTCGCTGATATTTTTACCAACAAAAACTACATTAACTCCCAATTCCACAATCTTTTCAATATTTCTCTTAAATTCTTCCCTCAATTCCATATACCTTGCAAAACCCGCCTCTGTACCGAGGGCTTCTTCCTCAATATGTTCGGGTTCCAATGCATCATCTATTAGTAAAATTTTTGCCCCGTGTACTTCTTTCGGCATCTGTTTATTCAATTTTTCTTTATCTATTATTAGACCTAAGAAGACCTCATTCTCAGCTCCAGCTTTGGCGATTATTATATCTCTTAGCCTAAAATTCTTCTCCTTTAACTTTTCCTCTCCTATCAGCTTTGCAGCCTCAAAAACCAAATCAGCAATATCGTCGTGTTCCCTTCCAGCAATATATGCTATTTTCCTTAGATTTTCATCGTTAATACCTTTAACGGGAATTGCTTTCGTTTTCATAATTTCTTGAGCCTTTTTTATTCCGTATTTTATTCCTTCTATCACCCTGGCTACAGGAACTCCTCGAATAATTTGGTTTACCCCTTCAGTGACAAGAGTTCCCGCCATTATTGTGGCAGTAGTGGTACCATCCCCCACTTCCTCTTGCTGGGCTTTAGCTATATTAATAAGCATTTTTGCCGCAGGATGATTTATATCCATTAACTTTAAAATTGTAACTCCATCGTTAGTGATCGTAACTTCTCCAAACCTATCCACAAGCATTATATCCAGTCCCTTTGGACCGATAGTGCCTTCCACTGCCGATGCAACCGCTCTTACCGCATTAGCATTTGTAATATAGGCAGCAAATCTTTCGTCCATTTCCTGACCGCCGTTGTTTTTGTAAGTCAAAATTAATACCTCCCTATCTGTTAAAGAATATTGTTAACTCTCTCTTTTAACGATTCCACCAGTTCCTTTAATATTGTTACCACCCTTGAATAATCCATCCTTGTAGGTCCAAGAACCCCTAAAATATAAAGATTATTATTATCTATGGAAAAATTGGTAGTAATAATGCTGTAATCCTGAAGTTCCTTCCAGGGGTTTTCATTGCCTATGCTGATAGAAATTTTATTAGGTTTTGTGATGGATTTCAGAATATTTGAGATAAGGTCTTCCTCTTCTAATAAAGAAAGAAAGCTCCTCGCTTTATCTAAATCCCTGAATTCAGGAAAATCCAGCATTTTAGAGCTGCCAAAATAGTATACCTTTCCGCCTTCTCTGAATTGACTTAAAGTTTCAATTAAAATGTTCATTAAAATGCATATGACTTCTTCATGTTCAATTATTTCGTGCTTTACATTTTCCATAAGTTCGGGAGTAATTTCATCTATGGTTTTATATTTTAAAAAAGTGTTTAACAAATTGCTTATCCTGGTAAGTTCATTATCTTTGAACCCGTCGGGGATATCAATAATTTGATGTACCACATTTCCCAGGTTAGTAATAATTACCACAAGACCTTTTTTATTTTCGATTTTTATTATTTCAATATGTTTCAAAAAACTGTTGTTTAATTCCGGTCCTAAAATTAAAGCGGTATAATTGGTAAGGTTTGAAATTGTTTTGCTGGTATCTTCAATAAAGTCTTCTAACTCCCTTATCCTTTTTTTCAGCAGTTGATTTATTATGAAAATATCCTTTTCATCGAGCTTTTTGCAATTCATTAGGAAATCAACGTAAAACCTATAACCTTTATCGGAAGGTATTCTTCCTGCAGAAGTATAAGGCTGGGAAATATAACCGAGTTCTTCTAAATCCGCCATCTCATTTCTTATAGTTGCCGGGCTGATACCCATTCTGTATTTTCTCGCTATTGTCCTGGACCCCACCGGCTCTGCGGTTGCTATATAATCATCTATTATGGCTCTTAGAATTTTTATTTTCCTTTCATCCAGCATCATAAACACCTCTTTTTTAGCACTCTCATAGTGAGAGTGCTAAAATCCTACTTTAAAAAATAGCACTCTCAATTTTCTTTGTCAAGATAAGGCTAATCTATAAATTCCATGAAAACAAGATTGGCAAGGTCAAGCCCCTTGAGGGTTAGTTTAATCTTTTCTTCATCCTCATAAATTAATCCTTTTTCCTTCAGCTCAATGATTTTTGTACCATAAATATCATTAATCTGTTTACAAAATCGTTTTTTAAATTCATTTTTTGAAATCCCTTCAATCATTCGAAGTCCCATAAACACAAACTCCTGCATTTTATCCTTTTGGTTAAGGACATAAATCTCCTCATACCTTCTCAAATTCTTATTAAATATGCTTTCAATATATTCCTTTATTCCTTTATGATTGCTGAACCTTAAATTTCCAATAAAAGAATGGGCTCCCGCTCCGAAGCCCAGATATTCCTCGCACTTCCAGTAAGTTATATTGTGTTTACATTCTTTTCCCGGCTTTGCAAAATTGGATATTTCATAGTGGATATAACCTTCATTTTCAAGTATTTCCTTAGCCTTATAATACATATATCTTTCTTCATCTTCATCGGGTAATTCCAGCAATCCTTTTTGCTTCATTAAATGAAGAACTGTCCCTTCTTCCAGGGTGAGGCTGTAGCAGGATATGTGGGAAGGTTTTAACTTTATCAACTTTTTCAATTCTTTTTCAAAATTATCTTTTGTTTGACCGGGAATACCGAAAATTAAATCTACATTAATATTTTCAAAACCAGCTTCCCTTGCTTCAAAATAGGCTTTTTCGAATCTTTTTACATCATGAATCCTCCCGAGGACTTTCAATAGCTTATCATCATAAGCCTGTAAACCAATGCTCAGCCTGTTTACTCCCATTTTTTTTAAAACCATAATTTTATTTTTTGTGAGGGTTTCGGGATTTGCTTCTACAGTAAATTCTACACCGTTATTTATGCAAAAATTTTTATACAGGGTGTCTATTAACAGGTATAATTTTTTTTCATTTAAAACTGTCGGAGTCCCGCCACCAATGTATAAAGTTCTTACAGGTCTTTTTAAATCTTTATATCGTTCTATCTCATAAAAAAGAGCATTTAAATAGTCATCCAATAAATCAAAATTAGAATAAGAATTAAAATCGCAGTAAAAACATTTTTTTATACAAAAAGGTATATGAATGTAAACAGAAACATCCTTTAATTGCATAACTTTACCCCATCTTTAATACGGACATAAAGGCTTCTTGAGGAAGTTCTACCTTCCCAAACTGCCTCATCCGCTTTTTACCTTCTTTTTGCTTCTCCAATAATTTTTTCTTTCTCGTTACGTCACCGCCATAACACTTCGCAAGAACATTTTTCCTTAAAGCTTTAATTGTTTCTCTCGCAATTATTCTTCCACCAATTGCAGCTTGAATTGGAATCTCAAAAAGTTGTCTTGGGATGACTTCCTTCAATTTTTCTACTATTTGCCTTGCCCTGTAATACGCTTTATCCTTATGCACTATAAAGGACAGAGCATCTACTATTTCACCGTTAACCAGAATATCCACTTTACATAAATCCGATTTGAAATACCCGATAAATTCGTAATCTAAAGATGCATATCCTCGAGTTCTTGATTTTAACTGGTCAAAAAAATCATAAATAATCTCCAGCAGGGGCATATGATATCTTAAAATTACTCTTTTCTCATTAATATATTGCATATCTTTAAAAATTCCACGCTTATCCTGGCATAGTTCCATTACCGAGCCTACGTATTCGGTAGGAAGCATAATTTGAGCTTCCACAAAGGGTTCCTCAATGTACTCTATTTTTGAGGGATCCGGAAAATTGGTGGGATTGTCCACCATAATTTCCTCCCCATCGGTCTTTTTTATTTTATACACAACGCTTGGAGCAGTAGTGATCATGTTTATATCGTATTCGCGCTCCAGCCGTTCTTGAATTATTTCCATGTGAAGCAAACCCAAAAAGCCGCACCTGAAGCCAAACCCTAAGGCTGCAGAGGTCTCGGGTTCAAAATACAATGCCGCATCATTCAACTGAAGCTTCTCTAAAGCTTCTTTCAATTTCTCATAATCTTCCCCATCAGCAGGATACATTCCTGAAAAAACCATAGGCACAGCTTTTTTGTAACCCGGAAGGGGATTTTGCGCAGGTCTCTCAGCATCCGTAATGGTGTCTCCCACCCGGGTATCCTTAACGTTTTTTATGCCTGCCACCACATAACCGACTTCGCCGGCTCTCAGGCAATCGGTAGTTTCCATATCTGGACTGAATATACCCACTTCTGTCACCAGAAAGGTTTTCCCGGTAGACATCATCTTTATAGTTTGACCCGGCTTAATCGAACCCTCCATAACCCTTACAAATGCAATAGCACCTTTATAAGAATCGTAGAGGGAATCAAAAATAAGAGCCCTCAAAGGATCATCTTCAGAACCTTTTGGTGCCGGGATCTTCTTAACTACGGCCTCTAATACCTCTTTTATTCCTATTCCTTCCTTTGCGGAAATTAATAAGGCATCGTCTGCTAAAAGTCCAATTACTTCCTCAATCTCTTTCTTCACCTCTTCAGGATGAGCACTGGGCAAATCTATTTTGTTAATAACCGGGATAATTTCCAGATTGTGCTCCAAAGCAAGATAAGTATTGGCAAGGGTTTGAGCCTCTATTCCCTGCGTTGCATCCACAACCAGGAGAGCACCTTCGCAGGCAGCAAGGCTCCTGGATACTTCATAATTAAAATCCACGTGCCCGGGGGTATCTATAAGATTTAAAAGGTACTCAAGCCCATCGTCAGCTTTGTAAATCATTCTTACTGCCTGAGCCTTAATGGTAATTCCTCTTTCTCTTTCAATATCCATTCTGTCCAGTACCTGTTCTTTCATTTCCCTTTGAGAAATGGTCCCGGTAAATTCCAATAATCTATCCGCCAAGGTGGATTTACCATGATCTATATGAGCAATTATACAAAAATTTCTAATCCTCTCCTGGGGTATCGGCATCCATTTTCCTCCCTCATTTATTTGAAATGATTTATCGCAGCAGTTAGTTTAATTATACATTCACTTATTTTTTTTATCAACCTGCTAAAAATCTCCGTAGCATTTTCTATTTCATACACTTTTATCAAGGGGGAAAAGGAGTATTCCTTATTGCCTCTTTTGATAACAATATTTTTATTTTCAACAGTTATATCAAAAATTTTTATATTTTTTGTAAGTACAAAATTTTCGCCTAACACTTCTATTTTATATATTCCACTATCCTCTACCTTAAAATCAAAAATCCTAGGATCAAAATGTACACCCATTATTTCCATAACGCCTTTTTCAGCAAAACGTAAAAATAAAATTAACGAAATAAGAAATATTACAACTATCAATTTGACATCATCATACATTTATACCACCCGCATTCTTAAATTTTTTATTATTTTTTCATCGGGTGGTAGTAATTATTCTTTTTTGTTACGATTTCTTTGAAAGGGATTTTATCACTTCATTCAGAACTTTGGCAAAAGCCTTAGCCGATTCTATGGATTCTTCCATTGTATTTCCATGACTTCCAATCTCTACAAGAATGGCCTTTTTAGAAAGATGTTGATTGAATCGCTGTTCCCTCAAATCTATATCTCTTCCGAGCCCGGGAAAAAGCTCTTCCATTTTTTCTTGAATCAGCAATGCAAATTTATAGTTTTCTTTCCAGTTTGGATGCGGAAACATTTTATCCGTCCCTACCACCAGCATAATTCTGGAATAAAGTTTTCCGTTTATCTTAACAGTAGTCAATTCCCTGGACTTATCAGGATCGGAGTAGGGAGCATCCCTGTGTAGATCTATAAGAATCTGAAGAGTAGGATATTTTTTTAATAATCCCTGTACGGTATTTAAAGAATTGGAATAGGAATACATATATGTAGGTACATCATGGACTGTTTTATCGTGTAAAACCTTTATTCCGTAATTTTCCAATTCCTTTTTTAAAATCTCTCCTACCTTTACCACCGTAAAATTCAAATCATCCGAGTGATAGGCTTTATCCCTGGGTTTATAATTGTAAGCCTTTGACGGCATGTAGGATTCGGTGGTATGGGTGTGATAAATAAGAACAATAGGTGCCCCTTTTACCGGTACAACTTCTTCAATTTGTTCGGGCTCCACTTCAGGAGGAGGAAGACTTTCATTTTCTTCATTTTCCGGTTCATGCTCATTTTCGGGGATTTGTTCCAGCGAGGGACTATTTTCATTTTCTGAGTTGCCGTCAATTTCAACTCCCGGTGTGGATGCAGCCTCCAAACGGATCTGCCCTAAAATGGGCATTTGATAGTTAATTATATCCTTCCCTGAAAACGAATTAATATTTAATGCAAGTTTTAAAATACTCCCCGTAATTGATGTATTACTTCTATTTCCTGTTGTATTATCCATTTGGGCTTTTTCAATTAAAACTTCGTAACTCGGAATCGTCTGAGAAAAAATGAATTCAAAAAATCTGTTGTCAAAGGCTTTTATGTACTCAAATACTTGAATTTGTCTTTGTTCGTTAAAAGCAGTAATGGTTTCTTGCAAAAAGGCCTTCTTATAAATTAAAAAACCTAAATTTGTTATTAAAAATAAAAAACAAATTAATAAAAGTATTTTAACAGTAATTCTTCTAATTTTTATCACCTTTATGCCCTGCATCAAATCACCCTCCGATTAAAGATATTCACAAAGATAAAAAAAAATGAGGCTTTTTTTGCCTCAATGTATCAATAAATTATTTAAATCTTCATATTTAATTCCGGGATGCAGGGCTAAATTTATTCCGTGAGCCAATACAAGGGCAGCATCTTCAATCAAAGAATCTATTTCTTTCGGAGTTACTACAAGCTCTCCCACATAAGGTGATAAAACCTCTTTTATCATTTCATATTTTTCTTCTCTGCTAAGATTTGTCACGAGTTTGAATAACTCCGTCCCGGGTTTAATTTCGCGCTCAATGGAGTTAAAAACTTTTTCCAAAGTATCATTGGCAATGGTGGCTGCATCGACTACCGTCGGCACTCCAATAGCAATAACCGGTATTCCTATAATTTCTTTTGTTATTCCCATCCTTTTGTTTCCAACCCCGGATCCAGGGTGAATCCCCGTATCGGATATCTGAATACTTGCTCCTATTCTCTCAAGGCTTCTGGAGGCAAGGGCGTCTATAACTATGAGAGCGGATGGCTTTACCCTGTTTACAACCCCCATTATAATTTCTCCTGTTTCTATGCCTGTTATACCCAGCACACCGGGCGAAAGTGCACATACCGGCCTTATCCCTTCTTCGGGGTTGTAACTTTCAGGCATATATTCTATAAGATGCTTTGTGACGAATATTTTTTCAATAACCTTTGGTCCTAAGGAATCCGGTGTAACATTCCAGTTCCCAAGACCTATAACGAGAACAGTAGAATTAATAGAAATGTTTAGCATTTTGTTTATTTCTCTGGCAATGGCTTCACATATTCTCCTGATAAATTTTTGCTCCTTATTCCTGATACCATCAGTCTCAATAGTTATATAAGTACCAATGGGCTTGCCAATAGCTTTTTTTCCCTCTTCATTTAATACCTTTACCCTGCTTATCCTTAAACTTAATGTTCCCTCTTTTTCAAACAAAACCCCGGGAACCTCTCCTTTACCCACCATCTCCCGGGCTTCAATTGCCAAATCGGTGCGAATATTTATTTTTCATCCCTCCTACCTTAATTCAGTAGGCACAAAGGCATCAATTATACCTATTACCAAGGAAGCAAGCAAAGCTCCCCACCACGTTACCCTCATGGAAGGCACGATAAACTGTGCAAGGTAAATAACCACTGCAGCGGTAATAAACCCTACTATTCCTCTGCTCTGAGGCGAAACGGATTTGCCGAGTAAGCTTTCCACGATAAATCCCAGAATTGCTATTACAATTGCCGCAATAAGAGCTCCAGTAAACCCGGCCACCTGAAATCCGGGTATTAGAAAACTTACCAGCATCAGCACCAGAGCCGAAACTATAAACCTAATTATCATACCTATCATTTGTATTTTCACCTCTTTAGCTTTATTTTTTAATTTCTTTTTATATAATAACCTATAAGAATATTAAATATACTAATTTAAAAGGTCTTTTCTCTTGCAATTTAATTTTTGAAATGATAAAATAGGTTTAGTGCTTTCAAGGGGGTGAAAAATTGCCAAATACTGCATCTGCAAAAAAGAAGCTTCGCCAAGCAATTAAAAGAACCATTCGTAATCGAATTGTAAAAGCCAGTATAAAAACTGCCGTCAAAAAATTCAACGAAGCATTAAAATCAAAAGACGCAGAAACAATAAAAATCGCCCTTAAAAATGCTATAAAGGCTTTAGATAAAGCTGCAGCAAAAGGCGTTATACATAAGAACGCCGCTGCAAGAAAAAAATCCAGCCTTTACAGAAGGTTAAAGGAACAAAATATTGCAATTTAAAAAACGCGTAAGATATGTCTTACGCGTTTTTTATTTCCAGCTTAAAAAAGATGTTCTCAGGTAATCCTAATAATGAAAATAAAATAAAATAAATAAATTATCTGGAGGTGTTTTTTATGGATAACAGGGTAAATCAGATTCAGAGTCAGCTTCAGAATTTACAGAATAATATTAACAATTTCTCCCAGCTTGTAAATAACCTCCAGCGCATGGAAAGTTCCCACGTTTCCCAGCTTGCTCAGATAGTCAGCGAGGAACAAACTGTCGCCCAAAGGTTACAGCAAATACAGAGAGCTGAACAACAGGCCACTGATCAGCTAAATCAGATGCAGAGAATGTTCAACGATATGGTAAAGCAGCTGCAACAACTAAACAGTTTAACCAGGGATCTGGTAATGCAGATGAGCACCCCGCAGCAATACGCAACCCAATACCAGGGCACCCAGTATCAAGCACCCTATTATAAGGCTCAGGAAGTTCCTCCTGCAAGGCAAAACTTCAATGAATACAGGCAGCAGGCCTATAATCAAGAGTACGGCCAGCATACAGCCAAGGAAGTCCCTCCAGCCAAACAGCAGCAGCAACCCTGGTATTAAAATCTAACCTTTTTATATAGTTTATTAATATTAATTTGCCGCTTAAAAAAGCGGTATTTTTTTTCTCTCTGTCATCTTCCAAATAATAATAATTTTGTTGTTATTAATAATGTTTAACGATATAATAATAATACCAATTTAGAGGAGGAAAAAATATGAAATTTAAATCCTTATTCTTTATATTGTTAATTTTTATTTTTACTATACCTTCAATAGTTTTTGCTAACAGCAACGACAGGGTAAACATTGGTAAAGATTTGTATATTAAAAACGATGAAGTAATTTACGGCAGTGCAGTTTCGATAATGGGTAATGTAATTGTAGAAGGAAAGGTTTTAAAAGACGCTGTTGCAATAATGGGCGATGTTGTGGTAAGAGGCCGAGTAGATGGGGATGCAGTAGCAATAGGCGGTAAGGTTACAATTGAACCAACGGGCACGGTTTTAGGTAACACAAATGAAATAAGCCTGGGTAATAGCATCAACGAAATTTTTAGAAATTTACACAAAAATAACATTTATTTTGGACCCGGATTCGCAGGCAGTTTTTATACCAATCAACTATTTTTCTTCAAAATTATGCGCCTTTTAGGACTTTTAACTCTTGGAATTATTGTACTTGCTTTTTTCCCAAACATTCTCGGCAATATTGTTGAATCCGTAGATAAGAGCATAGGTTATAATTTTCTGTTAGGTCTTGCAGGATTGATTATCACTCCGATAGTAATCTTTCTTTTAGTTCTTTCAATTATTGGAATACCGCTAATTCCGATGGTAATTATATTTATTTCAACAGCATACTTTTTCGGTTATATAGGAATTTGCATTTTCTTAGGAAGAAAAATTAACGAATATATAAGAGCAAATAAAAATTTGTTTGTCGAATTTATCTTTGGTGCGTTAGTAATCTGGCTTCTCCAGTTTGTCCCAATAGCAGGCTTTTTAATGAACCTATTCGTATTTTTACTATCCATAGGTTTAGTAATAAAAACCAGATTCGGCACCAAAAGGATACCTGAGTAGGAAAAAATTACAATCGACTTATAAAAATCTCGAGCCCCATTTTATCATCAATCCTTCCCTTTTTTATTTCAAAATCCAATTGTTCGCATAAATTTAAGGCGTATTTTAACTTCTCAATAGAAAAATTATTGGCCTGGTTTTTAAGCTTTTTAAATACAAAGGGATGTAAGCCCAATTTTTCACCTATTTTTTCTACCTCTTCACCTGCAATCTTTATACAGAATAAATTAATCAAATGTTTCGAAATCATGTGCAAAACTAATATTCCTTTCTCTCCTTTTTTAAAAAGCTCTGTCAACTTTGAGAGAGCTAAATTTTTTTTATTTTCCATTATGCAGTCAATAAGTTCGAAAATATTTGTTTCATCATTTTTGGAAATTATTTCTTCAATCTCCTCTGCTTTTATTACTTTATTCTCGTCAAAAGAAAAAACAATTTTTTTTATCTCGTTTTCCGTTTGGTATAAATCCCCGGTATAATATGCTAAATATGCTGCAGCTGTTTCATCCAGATTTTTATTGTAAAGAATTGCCCTTTTCTTTATCCATTGAATTTTTTCTTTTTGATTATTTATTTTATATTCCTTTATAAACCCTATTTTTTCTATTGTCCTGTATATTTTTTTCCTCTTATCAACTTTCTCGCAGGTTAAAATAAGGCATGCATATTCGGGAAAATCCTTTTCAATAAAATTAGCAAGCTTCTCTTCCCCAATTTTTTTGCTGCTTTTAGAATCACTTAAAAAGCTTGCATTTTTAACAAGCACAACCCTTTTTTCACTCATGAAAGGAACTACAAGACATGAATCTATAATATCCGAACTATTAATCTCTTCTCCATCGAATTTAATAAAGTCCATTTCTTCAGAACCACCCTTTAAATACTTTTTTTTAATTTTTTCCACCGCTTCCTCAATTAATAATCCTTCACTACCGTAAAGTAAAAAAATATTTTTATTCATCGAATCCTTTGAAATTGAAACCACCCCCGATTTATATTTTAGCTTTCGCATAATTTAATGTAAATCTTTATTCATCTCTCATTGTTCCTATATGTACTCTATTATCAAAAATTTTAAAGGTAATAGCTCCGTATTCATCGGTCCTTAAGATAGAAATTTTCTGTTTTTTTAATAAATTAAGCACATCTTCCGAAGGATGCCCAAAATTATTTTCCCCTACGGAGATCACTGCAAACTGAGGGCTTACCGCTTTAACAAACTCTTGGGAACTGGAAGTCTTACTGCCGTGATGTCCTACTTTTAATACATTGGCTTTTAAATCGGCTTTTTGCTGTAAAAGCAGTTTTTCTCCCTCTACACTCAAATCACCGGTAAATAATATTTTGAAACCTTTATAATCCATTTTTAGTACAATAGATGCATCATTTTCATCTTTAAAGTCGTATTTTTTTAAAGGATTCAGGACTTCAAACTTTATATTTCTGTATTTAAATTCGTCCCCTTCGGCTATGCTCATTACTTTAATATTTTTCTTTAAAGCAATTTTCATAATTTCGTCATACAGCATTGCACTACTTTTTACACCGTAAAGCAGATAATTAACCTTATAATTTTTTAGTATATATAAAAGCCCCTTAGCATGATCATCATCGAAATGACTTATTATTACCGCTTCAATATTATTTAAACCCTTACTTTTTAAAAAAGGGTCCAAAATATCTTCCCCGGTATCAAAATCTCCAGTTAAATACCGCGGTGTTCCTCCACCATCTATTATAAACGCTCTATTATCTTCAGTTTTTATAATACAGGAATCCCCCTGACCAACGTCGAGAAAAGTTACTTCAAGAGGACCTTTTTGAAAATATACAAAAATAATTAGAATAATACTAAAAATTAGGGTTGTTATTTTAAATTTCCTGTAATAATCTACATTATAATTTCCCTTACTTAACATTTTTTTAGGAAAATCAAACAGCATCGCAATAATAAGGTAATACAGTATTAATGGTAAAAGACCTTTATCCTCTACGGGCACCACTGCATAAGGAAATTTAATTACAATACTGTTAAACATCAAGGAATATTTTAAAAGCAATCCGCTCAACTTTAATAAAAATGAATTAAAAATGGGGAATATATTTATTCCCGAGATCAGACCGATTATTAAACAAAAACTTATAATAGGAACAATTATAATATTTGTAAAAATACTCGCTAAGGACAAATAGTGAAAATAGTATATCAAAAAAGGTATTAACAATATTTGTGCGGAAAGGGTAGTAGAAAAAGTTGCATTTAAAAAATCCGGCAAGAAAGAAAACATCCTCTTAAAATAACCGTAAAATAAGATTAAACCCAGGGTGGCCAAAAAAGAAAATTGAAAGCTAATGGAAAATAATAACAAAGGGTTAAAAATTAATACTAAAAAAGCTGCAAATGATAAGTTATTTAACGGATCTGATTTTCTGTTTATAATATTTCCCAAAACTATAATTAGAAGCATAATAAATGCCCTGAAAACCGGAGGAGAAAAATTTGCTGCAAGGGCATAAATAAACACTATAAATAAAGAAATACAGGCTTTAATAGAACTTTTAATTTTAAAAAAATTCAGCAAGCTATAGAAAGCGGTATAAATTATCCCTACATTAAGCCCCGAAGCAGCAAGAACGTGTATAATGCCCCCTTCTCCCATTTCCTTGAGCAACTCCGAATCCACATTTGATTTTATACCAAAAATCACACTCATCATCAATGAAGAAAATTTTAAATCTAAATTATTTTGTAATACCTTCCGATAATGTTCCCTTAAATTATAAGCAACTTTATAAATATAAGTCCTTAATAAACCTTCATTATACTCACCTATTTTTTCTATTTCCCGGGAAAAAAGCGTGGCAAAAATTCCTTTTTGTAACATCACTGCTTTATAATCAACGCTTCCGGGATTGGTTCTTTCTTTTGGAATTCTTATCTTCCCTTTAAACCTCAAAACATCACCGTAGTTGAAAATGTTTTTATTGTCTACGGTTTTAAGCCTAATAATACCTTTTATCCTTTTATATGTATTATCTTTTTTTATATATAGAGTATTTATAGAATAAATCACTTCCTCATTTTTAATTTCGGGAAAATCCTTTATATATCCTATTAATTCCAATTCTTGACCATTGTAATTAATAAAATCATTTTGCATCTTTAATTCATAAAAATGAAAATACAAAAGGCTTAATAAAAAAATGGCAGCTATCAATATAATCTGATTATATTTTCTGCTGTTCAAATAATAAAACAAAAGAAAAAGGGAAATTAAAATAAAGATTGTTGCAAAATAATAAAAAAATCTCCCGGCATCGGGGAGAAAATAAGCCGTTAAATATCCTGTAATCGTTGCAATTGTAACATTGAGAAAATATCTATTCAAATTTTATCAGCCCTTTTTTTCAATTTATCCCTTATAACAATATAATATTAGCATTAAATTTAAGATTTAGCTACAAGCTAATAATTATTAATGAATTTATTTCTAATAATCCATAGGAATTATTGGAGTTATTTGTAACTTTTAATTACCATTGTAATTTTCCCTTTCCTTCATAAGTTCTTTTGAACGATGAGCTGCATTTTTTACAGCCTGAATAATTGAGTCCCCAAAACCCATTTTCTTTAAAGTTTCTATTGCGGCTACAGTGGTGCCTCCCGGGGACATTACTTTTTTACGCAAGTTTTCCGGCATTTCCCCGGTCTCTACCACCATTTTTGCAGCCCCAAAAACCGTTTGAATTGATAGATTTAATGCAATTTCATTAGGTAAACCTGCTTTTACGCCGGCTTCGGTTAAGGCTTCAATCATAAGATATACATACGCCGGTCCGCTTCCCGAAAGTGCAGTAACCGCATCCATCCATTGTTCATCAACTTTCACCACTTTACCTACCGAAGAAAATATTCTAAAGGCTTCCTCTTCATCCTCAGGCTTCACATATCTTCCGGCGGCAATCGCTGTGGCCGATTCCTTTACCTGACATGAGGTATTGGGCATCGCCCTTATAACCCTTATATTTTTTCCCACTAACTTTTCTATCATTGAAGTGGTGACGCCGGCAACTACGGAAATAACCAGATGATCCTCGGTTATATAATTCTTTATATTACATAACAGCTCATTAATATCCTTGGGTTTTACAGCAATAATAATTACATCACACTCTTTTAATAGAGCCTGGTAATCTCGTGTAGTCCTGACAGAAAAATTTTTTTCAATAAATTTTAGCCTTTCTTCGTTATTTTTATTTGTAACATATATCCCTTCCGGCGGAAAAGTCAATGCTCCTAATATTCCTTTAATTAAGGCTTGAGCCATTGAACCGGCTCCAAAAAAACCCAGTTTTTTACTATCCATTTTTAATTCCCCCTTGAAAATGATGAATAAAAAAACCTTCCGTCGTAAAAAGGACGGAAGGTTCTCTCCGCGGTACCACCTTTGATTGACTGTTTGCAAAAAATAAGGATTTTACAAACAGCCCGCTCATTTGAGGTACGCCCCAGCAGCTGGGGAAATACCCTCCTTTTTTAACGGTAAGGAACACCGGCTGAGCTCATCGCCAGCTGCTCAGGGTCGGGATCGGGAAACCGGTGCAGGAAACCTTTCAGCCCATGAGTTTCCCTCTCTTTTCACCGGGGAATTCCTTTTACACCCTTCATTGCTTTAATATATTACTAAAAATTATATGTTGTTTTTAATTTTCTGTCAAGAAATTAATTAAAACTATTCTGAAGTTATGATATAATTTTCCAGAAAGTACAAGTACTGTTAATTACAACCTCT